>JAURLF010000109.1 GCA_030831375.1 Gaiellales bacterium
GTCGACCGCCTTCAGGTAGCCCCCGGCACTGCTCGTCACCCACACCGTCCCCGCGGAGGAGGAGGCGATCGATGTCAGCTGGTGTCCCGTCGTGCCCGTGTTGATCGTGCGCAGCACCGTCCGCGCCGAGGCGTCGATCACCGACACGCCGGGGGCTCCGGAACTGCCCTGGTTCATCGTCACGATCCGGTTCGAGCCGGCGCGGACGACGCGGTACGGATTCGCCCCCACCGCGAGCGTGCGATCCACCGCCCCGTCGACCAGCACGTCGACCTCGCCGTCGTCGTAGTTGGCGACGAACAGCGCCGTCCCCGTGGGGTCGAACGCACCGTAGTAGGGACTGCCGCCGGTGCCGATCGCCGGTTCGACGGTCAGCGCCGACGGCGACACGAACGACACCTGGCCGGGATCCGTGGCGGCGATGATCGCGACCTCCGCGTCGTCGGGCGAGATCGCGAAGCTGTGCGGGTCCGCCGACGTTGACAAGGAGTCGGTCAGCAGCGATGGCGCGGCCGTCGCCCCCACGGGCGCGAGCAGCGCGGACGCGATGGCCGCAACGAGAACAAGCCCTCTCCTCACCCGCCGGAGTCTAGCGTCGCTCCCCGCCGCCTCGGGTGCCGGGCCGGTGTCCTGTGCAGGGCGGGGAGGGGGAGTAGCGCATACGGGATTCGAACCCGTGCTACCGCCGTGAGAGGGCGGCGTCCTAGGCCCCTAGACGAATGCGCCAGAAGCCCCGAAGGGCTGGCGCAGTGTAGCGCGGGTCGGCGGGCCTGTCGCCGGTCACCAGCGCTCGCGCGGCTTGGTCTCCGAGAGCCGCGCCCAGAAGGCGTGGTGCTCGTCGGCGGCCTCGACGAGCCGCGAGTGCCAGAGGTCCTTGTCGACCTCGACGGGACCGTCGCCCATCTCGCTGCCCGACAGGCAGATCCAGTGCCCCGGGTGGTCCCGCATGAAGATGAGGACGCCGACGTCGCCCTCGAAGAGGTCGGCGATCGCGATCGCCTGCTCCTCCGTCAGGGGCTCGCCCGGCGGCGGGGCGAGCGCGAGGATCGCGTCCCGGATCGCGCGCACCCGCTCGGCGTTCGGGAACAGGCTGCCGGGGATCACGCCCATACAGGCACTATCGCAGCGCTGCCGCTGGCGGTTCTCGGGACTACGATGGTGCTCAGACTCCGCGTGCGCGGGCCCGTCCCGGGGGGACCACCGTGGCCGTTCGGATCGTCTCCGAGGATGATGTCGACCTGCCGGAGCCCGTCCGCGGCGCGCTCACGCTCGTGCTTCGGGAGGAGGCGGTGGTCGCGGTGGTCATGCACCCCGATGGCGCAGTCGGGCTCGTCGCGCGCTCGAGGAGGCCGCCGCTGCCGATCGGCCTGCGGATGACCCCGGCCGGGGCCGAGCTGCACCGGCTGTCGGAGGCGGGCGTGGCCGTGGAGGACTTCGACCTCTCGCTGCTCGAGTCGGCGCCGCCGATCGCCCTCGACGGCTCGTGAACGACGAGAGGCCGGGCCGCTCGCGCGGCCCGGCCCCGTCATGGCTGGGGGACAGGGACTCGAACCCCGATTAACTGGACCAGAACCAGCCGTCCTGCCGATTAGACGATCCCCCAGCGGCGGACCGGATTCTAGCGAAACCCGGGTGGTCCGACGCGGAGGTCGTACGCTTCGCCCATGCCCGCGCCACCCGGCGAGTCGTTCGGCCTCGGACCGCTCGACGTGCAGTGGTACGGCCTGTTCGCGCTTCTGGCCTACGCCGTCTGGGTGACGGTGACGGCGCTCCTGTGGCGGCGGGGCGGCGGCGACGCGATCGAGGCGGCCTGGGCGTGCCTCTTGGCGGCGCCCGTGGCGTTCATCGGGGCGCGCCTCTACCACGTCGTCACCGACTACGAGCTCTACCGCGGCGCGCCGATGGAGGCGTTCGACGTGACGCGCGGCGGGCTCGGCATCTTCGGGGCCCTGATCGGCGGCGCGCTCGCGATCGTCGTGTACGCGAAGGCGCGCGGCTGGCCCGTCGGCACCTTCCTCGACTGCGCGATCGTCGGCGTGCCGCTCGCGCAGGCCGTGGGCCGGATCGGCAACTGGTTCAACCAGGAGCTCGTCGGCGGCCCCACGGACCTGCCGTGGGGCCTCTTCGTCGACCCGGCCTACCGGCCCGTCGGCTACGAGGCGGTTGAGCGCTTCCATCCGGCGTTCCTGTACGAGGGCGTCCTCGACGTCGCGATCTTCCTCGCGCTGGGCCTGCTCTGGGGGCCGCTCCTGTCCCGCTTCCGCCCGGGCTGCATCGTCGGGGCGTACCTGATCCTCTACGGCCTCGCTCGCGTGCTCGTCGAGGGCCTGCGGGTCGAGCCGGCGCTCCTGATCGGGCCGTTCCGGCTCAACCAGGTCGTGGCGTTCCTGGTCATGGCCACGGGGGTGCTGATCCTGATCCAGCTCGACCGGCGCCGGCCGCCGCGGCCGTAGGGCCCGTTCGCACGCGGACCCGGAGTGCGCGGGCGCTGCCCGCGGCCGAAGGGACGGCTCAGCGGTGATCGCGTCGGGGCTCGGGTGGCAGCGGAACCGGTTCGACGGGGGCGCGGGGCGGCATCCGCGGCGGGGAGGCGGGACCCCCTTGATTTCCCGGCCACCGTACTTGTACTCTTGTATGCACTGATTCCCGGATGGGGGAGGAGGAGGAAGCACGTGA
>JAURLF010000110.1 GCA_030831375.1 Gaiellales bacterium
GCGATCGCCGACCTCGTCTCCTAGGCCCGGCCGTCACGGACGCACGACACCGCGCCCGGTCCCCCATCCGGGGGGCCGGGCGCTCGTCGTTCCGCGCCGCTACAGCCGGAACAGGACGAGCGACAGCGCCATCACGGCCATGCCGCCCATCATCCCGTAGATGGAGAGGTGCGGCCGGCCGTAGGCGCGCGCGGTCGGCAGCAGCTCGTCAAGCGAGATGAAGACCATCACGCCGGCGACGCCGGCGAAGATCGCGCCGAGCCAGGTGTCGGTCAGAAACGGCCGCAGCACGAGGTAGCCGATGATCGCGCCGACCGGCTCGGCGAGGCCGCTGCCGAGCGAGTAGAGGAACGCCTTGCCGCGCTTGCCCGTGTCGTAGTAGAGCGGCACGGAGACGGCGATGCCCTCGGGGATGTTGTGGATCGCGATCGCGACGGCGATCGCGATCCCGACCGTGGGGTCCTCGAGCAGCACGAGGAAGGTGGCGAGGCCCTCGGGGAAGTTGTGGATCGCGATCGCGAGCGCGGTGAAGACGCCCATCCGCTTGAGGGAGCCCTGCTGCAGGTACTCGCCGCGGGCGGCTCGGTTGCCGACCATCTCGACGGGCATCGGCTCGTGCGGGTGGCCGAAGGAGGGGATCACGCGGTCGACGACGGCCATCAGGACCATGCCGGCGAGGAAGCCGGCCGTCATCCAGATGAAGCCCGTGGTGGAGCCCTCCGCGACGACCAGCCGGTCGAGCGACTTGGGCAGGATCTCGACGAACGAGACGTAGATCATCACGCCCGCGCTGAACCCGAGCGAGACGGACAGGAAGACCCGGTTCGTGCTCTTCGCCAGGAACGCGATCGCGCTGCCGATGCCGGTCGCGAGCCCCGCGGCGAGGGTGACCAGGAAGGCGAGGAGGACGTCGTCGGACATGGAGTTCTAGGCGCGCCTAGAAATCCTAGTCCATCGTGGGCGGCTCGCGCAGGCGGTCGACCAGCTCGGACGTCGTGACGACGTAGTCGAGGCGCTGCTCGGCGCTGCGCCGCAGCTTCAGGTCGCAGGTGAGGAGGAGCGCCCCCAGGCGTTCGGCGAGCGCGCAGTGCTCGGCGTCGTCGGTGCGGGCCCAGCCCATCCGCCGGGCGATCGCGAGCGCCCGCGCGCCGTCGCCCGTCTCCCACTCGGCGTCGATCGGGAGCGCCTCGAGGTTGCGCAGGAGGCGGTCCTCCTCGCCCTCGCCGATCGCCCCGGACCACGCGGCCCGGCGGAACGCGGCCAGGGCCTCGGAGCGGGCGAGCGGCGTACAGCGCACGGGGTGGCCGGCGCGGGCGGCGAGGAACGCGGCGTGCGAGGCGTCGGCCGGGCCGAGGGCGCCGTCCGTGGCGATCGCCACGAGCACGCTGGCGTCGGCGACGATCGTCAATGCGCGTCCCGGTCCTCGTCGAGCCAGGCGCCGAGGTCGATCGCGCCCAGCCGCGCACGCGACGCGGCGGAGAGGCCGGCGAGGTTCTCGTCGCGGAGGGCCAGGTACCGCGTCCAGCGCTCCGCCTCGGCGCCGCCGAGCATCCGCTCGAGGTCGCCCTCCTCGATCACGTGCTGGTTGCCGATCTTGCGGGAGCGCAGGCGGCCGGACCAGATCCAGCGCCGGATCGTCTCCTGCGTGCGGTTGGCGCGCAGCGCCGCCTCAGGGACCGTGATCTCCATAATGGAGAACACTACACCATTGTTTCGACCAGCCTGCGCGACGCTTGACACCCGCCCACCGCCGATTACCATAACCTCTGGTTTCAACGTTCTACACCGCCCGAGGAGACGACGAGGACATGGCGACCATCGACGAACAGCCCGAGCGCACCCTTCAGTCGCGCCTGCGCTTCACGCGCGAGATGATGGCGGGCCCGATCTACCGCAAGTACGAGAAGGCGATGCGGAAGTTCTGGGACCCGGGCGAGTTCGACTACGAGGCCGACGCGCGCGACTTCCAGGAGCTGACCCCCGAGCAGCAGCGCGGCATCGTGATGATCACCGTGCGCTTCCTCGGCGGCGAGCAGGAGGTCACCGACGAGACGCTGCCGATGATCTACGCGGCCCACGCCCTCGGCAAGTTCGACTGGACCATGTTCCTGTCGAGCTTCATGATGGAGGAGGCCCGCCACTCGCAGTTCTTCGCCATGTGGCACGAGCGGGTGGTCGGCGCCGTCGACGTCGACGAGCTGTCCGAGTACTGGATCGAGCGCGAGAAGACCGTCGACCCGACCGGCCGCTACCAGACCGGCGAGCCCGTCTACGAGGGGCTGCCGTACTTCGGCCACCAGCTGATCGACGCCTGCCACGCCGGCGACCTCGCCGCGGTCGAGGAGGGCTTCGTCCGCTTCTCCACCCTCTACAACATCTGGGTCGAGGGCGTCCTCACGATGCCGTCCTACGAGATCGTCATCGACACCTGCGACATCTGGGGCAAGCTCGGCACCCTGCGCCACGGCTTCAAGCAGATCGTCGCCGACGAGGGCCGCCACATCACGTTCGGCACCGCCGCCTGCCGCCAGCTGATCGAGAAGCGCCCCGAGCTCGAGCAGGTCGTGCACGACGCGATCAACCTCTACCGCGGCAACGCGATCGGGATGCTCGAGTACCAGCGCTTCGTGCCGGAGCTCGACCTGCAGAAGTACCAGCTGCAGAAGGTGCGCCACTACAAGAACCGCTGCCGCGAGCTCAACATCACGCCCGACCAGACCCTGATCGACGACATCCTCGATCCGGACCTGGACTTCGTGATCGGCATCGAGGCGGGCTAGTCCGATGGCGAAGCAGTGGTCCTGCAACGAGGACAGGTGCGGCGAGGTCGTCACCGCCGACTCGGTCGACGAGCTCATCGAGAAGGTCAACGAGCACATGCGCGCCGCGCACGACTCGTACGAGCTCGAGGAGATGATCGAGGACGCCGCCGTCGACGTGGACGGATGAGCGCCGCCACCCGCGAGACCGAGCGGGAGACCGTCCAGCGGCTCGTCGAGCGCACGGTCTTCACGCCCGTGCGCGGCGCCGGCGCCGTGGCCGAGACGGTCGCCCGCCTCGGCGAGGCGATCGGCCTCGGCCTGCTCCGGCCCGGCGACCGGCTGCCGTCCGAGACGCAGCTGGCGTCGGCGCTCGGCATCTCGGCGGCGTCGCTGCGCAGCGCGCTGGTCGTGCTGCGCTCGGCGGGCCTGATCGAGACGCGCCGCGGCCGCGGTGGCGGCACCTTCGTGACCGAGGGCGCCGCCGAGGCCGTGCTCGCGGCGCAGGAGGCGCCCACGGCGGCCGAGCTCGAGGACCTCGCCACCGAGCGCGCCGTGCTCGAGGGCGGCGCCGCCGCGCTGGCCGCGGAGCGGGCGACGCCCGAGCAGTGCGCGCTGCTCGAGTCGATCGTCGACGGCATGGTCGGGCTCGGGCCGTTCGAGGCCTGGTCGGAGCGCGACGCGCTCCTGCACCTCGTGATCGGCGATGCGTCCGGCTCGCCCCGGCTCGTCGCGCGGATCGCGGA
>JAURLF010000111.1 GCA_030831375.1 Gaiellales bacterium
CCTGGCTGGCCGCCTCGAGGAAGGTGAAGCCCATGGCCGTGTTCGCCACGCCCTGGTACTTGTTGGAGTAGCAGGCCAGCGCGTTGATGGTGTACCCGATGCCGACCGGGACCTCATCGTTGAGATTGGCCTCGAGCTTGGCCGCGGCGGCCGTCTGGCTGTCCACGTCCGCGGCCGACTGGAACTCCCCGAACGCGGCCATGAAGTCGTCGTTCGCGTACTGCGACGAGTTCCACACGCCGCCGGTGGCGAGCGCCGCGTTGAGGTACACGTTCGGCGTGCCGCGGTGGCCGTAGTCGACGATGCCGAACTCGGTCGCGCCCGAGCACGGCGGATCGGCCGGCTCGGCCGGGCACCAGTACTTGCCGTAGAAGGTGCCGTAGTCGGCGCCGACCAGCTTGATGTCCATGCCGGCCTCGGCGCAGCCCTCCTGGATCAGCTGGGCGAGGCCCGGCATCTCCTGGCCCTTGATGAAGTTGAACTCCGCGGACAGGCCCTCGGCGCCGGCCTCGGCGAGGAGCGCCTTGGCGGCCTCGATGTCCTTGGTGCGCTGCGGGACGGTGCCCGAGTGGTACGGGTAGAGGTCGAAGATGACCTGGTCGTTCGCGACCGCGCCGCGGCCGCCCAGGAGCTTCTCGACCATCTTCTCGCGGTCGAACGTCAGCGCGACGGCCTGGCGGACGCGCTTGTCCGCGAACTGGCCCGTGTCGCAGCGGAACCAGACCTGGCGGTGCGTCGCCGACTTGAGCTCGACGATGTTGACGTTCGAGTCGTTGAACAGCACCTCGCCGATGTCGTACGGGAACTGCGGGATGCCGTCGATCTCGCCCGCCGACATCGCCGCGATCTGCGCCTGCGGATCCTCGATGAAGGTGAACTCGATCGAGTCGAGCGGCGTCGAACCGCCCCACCACGACTCGTTGCGCTTGTAGGTGGCGTTCTTCTTGACGTCGAGCGTCTCGAGGACCCACGGGCCCGTGCCGACGACGCCGGGCGCGAGGTTGTCCTCGACCGTCCAGCCCTCGGGCGTGATCAGGGACTGCGTGTTGTCCGAGGAGACGAGGTACGGGAAGAGGCCGTTCGGGGCGGCCAGCGTGAAGACGACGGTGGTGTCGTCCGGCGCCGCGGTGCCGCCCTTCTCGAGCACGCCCGAGAGCGCCGAGTTGCCCGCCTCGATCAGGTTCTCCATCGTGGCGACGACGGCGGCCGAGGTGAGCGGCGTGCCGTCGGAGAACGTGACGCCCTCGCGCAGCTTGAAGGTCCACTCGGTGGCGTCCGCGTTGGCCGACCACTCGGTCGCCAGCTGCGGCTGCAGCGAGAGGTCCGCGGCGGAGCGCACCAGGTACTCGAACACCTGCGCGCAGACGTTGTAGGTGACGAGGTCGATCATCGTGATCGGATTGACGCCCTCCGAGCCCGGGATCGACATGCCCCAGTTCATCGAGCCGCCAGCCACCGCCGCGGCCGTGGTGGCCTCGGAGATCGCGCCCTCGGCGGTCTCGACCGCCGCGCCGCCGCCGTCACCCGAGTCGGAGCCGCCGCAGGCGGCCACGATCGCGGAGATCGAGGCGAGCGACAGGCCGAGCACGGTGCCGCGCTGGATGAAGTGCCGCCGGGAGATCTTGCCCTTGGCGAAGGACTCCACCAGGTCGAGCTGGAGCGGGTCCGCCTTGCGGCGGAGCGGGTCCAACTGGTTGAAATCGGTCATGCGAGGTTCCCTCCTCGTGGTCTCGACTGCCCTCTCCGCACGAGCGGAGACAGCGAGTTCTCTCACAGGAGTATGCCCCACGTCAACACCGGCACGCCCCGTATACCACGATATGGGCGGTTTCCCGGGGCTTACGAGTCCGCGGATTCCGCGTCATCGAGGGCCTGCGGGCGCAACTCGACGTCGATCACGCGGATGCGTGCACCGTCGACCTCCCGCACCGTGAAACGGTAGCCGTTGTGCTCGACGACGTCGCCGGGCCGGGCCGGGCGGCCGAGCTCGCCGAACACGAAGCCGCCGACCGAGGTGTAGTCCTCGTCGGGCAGGCCCGCGGCGAAGCGCTCGTTGAAGTCCTCGATCGGATACCCGCCCTCGACGCGCACGCGGTCGGGGGCGAGCCGGATCAGGTCCCGGTCGGGGCGGTCGAACTCGTCGTTGATCTCGCCGACGATCTCCTCGAGCAGGTCCTCGAGGGTGGCGATGCCCACGGTCGAGCCGTACTCGTCGACGACGATCGCCATGTGCGTCTTCGTGCGCCGGAAATCCGCCATCAGCTCGTCCAGCTTCTTGGTCTCCGGCACGATCGGGACCGGCCGGGCGAAGGCGGTGATGTCGGCCGCGTCGGTGCCGTGGACGCGCGCGCCGTAGAGGTGGCGCACGTGGACGACGCCGATCAGCTCGTCGAGCGTGTCCCGGTAGACGGGATAGCGCGTGTACGGCTCGGCCAGGGCCCGCTCGATCGCCTCGTCCGGGGTCAGCTCGACGGGCAGCGCGATCACGTCGGGGCGCGGCACCATCACCTGCTTGACCTCGGTCTCCGCGAAGTCGAAGACCTTGTGCAGGATCTGCTGCTCCTCCTGCTCGAGCACGCCCTCCTCGTGCGAGGCGGATATCAGCATCTTCAACTCCTCCTCGGAGTGCACGAGCCGCATCTCGGAGGGCTGCTCGAGGCCGAGCAGCCGGATCAGCGCGTTCGACAGCCAGCGCAGCAGCCAGATGAAGGGCCAGAAGGCCCACATGAAGAGGCTGACCGGGAAGGCGACGGCGAGCGCCACCGCCTCGGCCCGCGACAGGGTCAGCGTCTTGGGCACGATCTCGCCGAGCACGACGTGCAGCGTCGTGATCACCGCGAACGCGATGATCACGGAGATGACGGCGGCGGCGCCCTCGCCGAGCGGGCCGACGCCGCCGAGCAGGCCGTCGATCGCGTCGGACACGGCGGGCTCGCCGACGGCGCCGAGGGCCAGCGACGAGAACGTGATCGCGACCTGCACGGCGGAGATGAAGCGCGGCGGGTCGTCGATGATGGTGCGCACGCGCCGCGCCCGCCCCGACCCCTCCTCCACGAGCTCGTCGATGCGCGTGCGGCGCACGGCGACGAAGGCGTACTCCGCGGCCACGAAGAACGCGTTCCAGAGGATGATCAGCGCGATCGCCGCGATCTCGATGATCGTCAGCGTGGTCACGCGGACCTCGTACGTGACCCGGTCAGGGACTCGGGTCGCGGGACGGCGCGCATGCCGTCCATGTCAGCGGGTCTGCCCACGGATGCGCGGATCCTACCATCGGCCGGCCGCCGACCGGCGGAGTCAGCCCGCGAGGATCGCCGCGGCGCGGGCTGCGCCGGGGTCGAGCTCGACGGCGCGCCGCGCCGCCGCGACCGCGCCCGGGCGGTCGCCCGCGGCGGCGCAGGCGAGGGCGAGCAGCTCGTGACCGAGCGCGGACGCGGGCTCGGCCTCGACGTGGCGCTCGGCGGCGCTGCGCGCCTCCCCCGGCCGCTCCGCGGCGAGCAGCGCCTCGGCGAGCACGAGCCGGGTTGCCTCGTCGGCGTCGTCGAGGGCGAGCGCGAGGCCGGCGGCGGTCGCGGCCAGGTCAGGCTGGCCCTCGGCGAGGAGCGCCCGCGCGGCGCCGGCGAGGTGCGCGTGGTCGTCGCCGTGGGCGGCGAGGTCGCGGCGGACGAGGTCGGCGAGGGCGGCGCGGTCGACCTCGACCGGGCCCTCCGGTCCCGACACGGTGGTCAGCGCGCCGAGCTCGCGCAGCCGGTCGACGACGGCCGGGTCGCCGGGCGCCGCGTCGAGCGCCTCGCGGTAGGCGGCCACGGCGCCCTCCTCGTCGCCGAGGTCCTCGAGGACGCGGCCGCGGTTGCGGTGGTAGAGGGCGACGCCCGCGAAGGCGTCGCCGACCCGCTCGAGCTCCGTGAGGGCGGCGGCGGGCTCGCCGAGCTCGCGCAGAGCGGCGGCGCGGTTGATCCGGACGGGGGCGTCGTCGGGGTCGACGGCGAGCAGGTCGTCGGCCGCGCCGAGGGCGTCCTCCCAGCGGCGCTCGGCCAGGGCCCGCTCGACGCGCTCGCGCAGGCGCTGCTTGGCGGCGGTGCGGCGCAGCTCGGGCGCGTCGGGGTGCTCCGGCTCGTCATCGGCGAACGCGCCGGCCCAGGCCACGAGCTCGGCGGGCGTCACCCGCGCGGGGTCCGAGTCGGCCGGGACGGCGACGCGCACGGGCAGCCCGGCGCGGCGCGCGGCGACGGGGTCGAGGTCCAGGATCAGCCAGGCGGACACGCCGGGAGGGTACGCGAGCGCGGCGGGCTTCCCCTCCGGACGCCCGTGCGCTACACTCGGGTCATCATCTACGGCAACGGTATTGCCTTGTGGGCAACACAAAGGAGAGCGTGAGACCATGTCCGTCCCCAGCTCCACCAAGTACCTGATCATCGGCGCCGGCATCCACGGCCTGTCGACCGGGTACCACCTCGCCAAGCAGCTGAAGGCGCGCGGCGTCGGCTCGGGCGCCGACATCACGATCATCGACAAGTCCGGCGTCGCCGCCGGCGCGTCGGGCATCGCCTGCGGCGTCGTCCGCAACAACTACTACCAGCCCGCGATGGCCGAGCTGATGGCCGCCAACGTCGAGGTCTGGGAGTCCGACCCGGAGACCTACCACTACCACGAGGTCGGCTACATCGCCCTCGGCCCCGAGGGCCAGGTCGGCGACCTGACCGAGGTCGCCGGGCGCCACGAGCAGATCGGCTACCCCTCCACCCTGATCACGGGCGAGGACGCGGTCCGCGAGCACATGCTGAAGCTGTTCCCCGACTGGCGCGCACCGGGCCTGAAGGTCGCCCTGCACGAGCACAAGGGCGGCTTCGCCTTCAACGTCGAGTCGATGCACGGCCTCGCCGGCAAGGCCAAGGCCGAGGGCGTCACCATCGTCGAGGGCATCAAGGTCAACGGCTTCGAGCTCGACGGCACCGGCGCCGTCACGAAGGTCAACACCTCCGGCGGCGACATCGAGTGCGAGCAGGTCATCATCGGCGTCGGCCCGTGGATCCCGCGCGTCTGGGAGATGCTCGACCTGC
>JAURLF010000112.1 GCA_030831375.1 Gaiellales bacterium
AAGACCGTGCGCTCCATCAAGGGCTCGCCGGTGCGCGGGTCTACCAGGGTGGGGAAATCTTCCAGCACTTCGGTCATCTCATTGCCGCGTTCGCCGCAGCCGATATACACGACGACGTCGGCGTCCGCCAGGGAGCCGTCCGCGGCCGACAGGCCGTCGAGCCAGCCGATGCCCCAGGCGAGACCGACGAGGCCGCCACCGCCGAAGACGAGGCCCTTCACGTCAGATCCCATACGGCCCGCGCCGGCAGACGGCCTCGGCGCCCCAGCGCGCCGCCACCTCGACGGCGTCGCCGAGGACCAGGCCGCGCCCGAGCGCGTACGTCAGCCCCGCCGCGAAGGAGTCGCCCGCCCCGTAGCTGTCGAGCGGCTCGCCCGGAAGGGGCTGTGCGGCCCACAGACCCGAGTCGTCGACGGACATCCAGCGCCCGCCGCGGGTGCCGTCGGTTAGCACGATCGCCCGCGTGGAGCGCCCGAGCACGCGGAAGTCGACCGCCTCGCCCTCGTCGGCGAGCGACCCGACGACGACGTCGGCCACCACGCCGCTCGCCTCGAGCGCGGCCAGCTGGCGAGCTGAGCAGACGAGCACGCCCGCGCGGCGCGCCTCGGCGATCCCCGTCGGCTCGCCGCAGGTGGCGTAGACCGACGCGCAGTCCTCGAGGGCCTCCCAGCCGAGCTCGTCGTCGGCGCGCGGATAGGCGTTCGGCTGCGACACGATGATCGTGCGGTCCCCCGTCTCGTCGAGGATCGTGACGGCGCGCGCCTGCCGGCCCGGGCGCGGGGCGGCGCGCAGGTCGACGCCCTCGGCGGCCATCCGCTCCCGCGTCGCCCGCCCCTCGGAGTCGTCGGCGAGCGCGGTCAGGAAGACCGTCTCGGCGCCGGCGCGGGCCAGCTGGATGGCGGCCACCCCACCACCGCCCGCGGGCTCCTCGAAGGGATCGGAGAGGTGGAGAATCTCACCCGTCGCGGGCGGGCGCGCCGCGAAGCCGAACAGCACCCACTCGACGTGCCCGACGACCGCGATCCGCGGGGCCGGGGCGGCCATCGCCCTAGACGCGCAGGCCCTGCGCGCGGACGGCTGCGTGGAGCGCGTCGATGTGGTCCTCCCACGCGATCCCCGGCTGCCAGTTCGGCACCTCGGCCCCGGCCTCGGTGAGGGCCTCCACGAGCTGGTCGAGGAGCTCCTTCTCGAACAGGCGCCCCGCGATCCGGACAGCCTCCTCGCGCGTCGGCGCGGACGCCGTGACCGGGTCCCGCAGCGCCTCGCCGGCGGGCCGGATCACGACCAGCCAGCCCGACGGGCGCTCCGGCTGCAGGAACACCTGGAAGCCGTAGCGACGCGCGTGCGCCTTCAGCTCCTGAGCGGGGTCGGCGAGATTCACCGGCGTACCCTACCGCACCGCCCGCGCCGCTCAGCGCGGCTGATCGAGGGCGCGGTTGAGGAACAGCGCCGCGGAGATCAGGGACAGGTGCGTGAACGCCTGCGGGAAGTTCCCGAGCGCCTCGCCGGACGGTCCGATCTCCTCCGAGTAGAGCCCGAGGTGGTTGGCGTAGGTGTGCATCTTCTCGAACGCGAGGCGCGCCTCCTCGAGGAGCCCCGCGCGGGCCAGGGCCTCGACCCACCAGAACGAGCAGATCGAGAAGGTGCCCTCGTCGCCGCCGACCCCATCGGGTGCGGCCAGCGCCGGGTCGTAGCGGTACACCAGCGAGTCCGTCACCAGCTCGTCGCGGATCGCGTCGAGGGTGGACGTCATCAGGGGGTCGTTCGGGGCCACGAAGTGCCCCATCACCATCATCAGCGTGGCGGCGTCGAGCACGTCCCCGTCGAGGATCTGCACGAACGCGCCCTTCGTCTTCGAGTAGCCGCGCTCCATGATCTGGTCGAAGATGCGGTCGCGCGTCTCGCGCCACTCGGTGCGCGGGCACGGGAAGCCGCGCGCCTGCGCGATCCTGAGCGCGCGGTCGAAGGCGATCCAGCACATCAGCCGCGAGTACGTGAAGTGCTGCGGGCCGCCGCGCACCTCCCAGATGCCCGCGTCCTGCTCGTCCCAATGCTCGCCGAGCCATTCGAGCAGCTCCACGACGACGCGCCAGAGCTCGTAGTCGATCGGCTCGCCGCGCTTGTCGTACAGGTAGATGCTGTTGATCAGCTCGCCGTAGATGTCGAGCTGCAGCTGCTCGGCCGCCCCGTTGCCGACGCGGACGGGCGCCGAGTGGCGATAGCCCTCGAGGTGATCGAGCTCGTACTCGTCGAGCGAGTGGCGTCCGTCGATGCCGTACATGATCTGCAGCGGCCCCGCGTTCGAGGAGTGCTGTTCGAGCGCGCGCGCCTTCAAAAAGCGCATGAAGTCGCGCGCCTCCTCCGTGAAGCCGAGCTTGAGGAACGCGTAGAGCGTGAACGAGGCGTCGCGGATCCAGGTGTAGCGGTAGTCCCAGTTGCGCGGCCCGCCGATGCCCTCCGGCAGGGACGTCGTCGGCGCCGCCACGATCGCCCCCGTCGGCCGGTAGCAGAGCAGCTTCAGCGCGAGCGCGGAGCGCCGCACGGTCTCGCGCCAGCGCCCGCGGTAGGTGCACTGCGCGAGCCAGCCGCGCCAGAAGTCGACGGTCTCCTGGAAGAGGTGCTGGCAGACCTCCTCCGGGAACGGCCGCGCGGAGTGGCCCTCGTCGGGGATCCGCTCGAGCACGAACGTGCGCCGCTCCCCCGCCTTCAGCGTGAAGAAGGCGTGCACGTCGCCGCCGTCGGTCGCCAGGGGCACGGGCGAGTCGAGGGCGAGCCTGAGCGCCTCCGTCTCGAAGACGGCGCCGTGCGCATCGCAATGCAGCTCGTGCGGCTCGCGGCCGTAGTCGAAGCGCGGCGCGCAGTCGAGCCGGAAGTGCACCTCGCCGCGGACGCACTGCGCCATCCGCACGATCCGGTGGCGGTCCTCCTCGGCCGAGCCGATCGGCATGAAGTCCAGCACCTCACCCACGCCCGTGTCCGAGAGGAAGCGCGTGATCAGGACATTCGTGTCGGGCAGGTAGAGCTGCTTCGTGCGACCCGTCTCGTCGGAGGGCCCGATCCGGAAGTGCCCGCCGCGCTCATCGTCGAGGATCGCGCCGAACACGCTCGGCGAGTCGAAGCGCGGACAGCAGTACCAGTCGATCGACCCGCGCATGTCGACGAGGGCGACCGAGTGCAGGTCGCCGATGATCCCATGATCCTCGATCGCGGCGTACGCCAAGCCCGTCCCCCTCGCGCCCTCGCCCGCGGGCGCGGGCTACCCCGCGTGGGCGGCGAGGTTGAGGTCGCCGACCAGCCGGTCCTTCGGCTTCAGGCCGACGGAGCGCTCGACGACCTCGCCGTCCTTGAACAGCGCGACCATCGGGATCGACAGCACGTTGTACTGCCCGGCGAGGCCCGGCTCGGCGTCGACGTCGAGCTTGGCGATCTTGACACGCCCCGCGTACTCGCCGGCGAGCTCGTCGATGATCGGCGACAGCGCCTTGCAGGGGCCGCACCATTCCGCCCAGAAGTCGATCAGGACGGGCAGGTCGGACTCGATGACCTCGCCCTGGAAGTTGGCGCTCGTGATCTCGATGGCGTCGGCCATGCTTGCTGCTCCTTGGCTTCGGTGGCCCCTCGGGGCCGTCGGTCGGGGCGCGCGCGCCGCGCGCGCCCGCCTACCCGGTAGACGAGCGCACGCGGCGCCGCATTCCCCGCGGGTTCCTACGTGACGAGGTCCTGCACGACGAACTTGCCGCGCTTCGAGACCGTCAGGATCGCGACGGGCACGTCCGTGCGGTTGCCCGTGCGCTTGGCGATCGTGATCGGGCCGGTCGCGCCCGCGAGACCCTTCGTGGCGAACAGCGCCTGGCGCGTGGCGTCGGCGTCGATCGCGCCGCCCTTCTCGATCGCCGCGACGAGCGTGTAGACCGAGTCGTACGTGAAGATGCCCCACGTGCCGGGCTGCGCACCGAATCTGGCCTTGTACGCCTTCACGTACGCCTTCGCCTTCGCGTACCGGAACTGCGTCGGCGTCGGCACGCCGCTGAACGTGCAGCGCGACGCGGCCGCGACGCCGGCCTGCGTGATGAAGGCCTGCTCCTGGTTGGCGAGACCCATGAAGCAGCGCGCGTCGTTGCCCGCATCCGCCTCGGCCTTGAGCGCCCTGGCGATGAGGGCGCCCTGCGGGTAGTACGTGCTGACGTAGACCGTGTCCGGGTTGTTCGTCAGGGCCTGACGCACGACGGCGGTGAAGTCCGTCGCCTCGGGGTCGATCTGGATCCGCGTGACGAGCGCGCCCTCCTTGTCGAGGGCCCGGTACATGCGGTCGGCCATGCCCTTCGTGTACGCGCTCGGATCCCACAGGATCGACACCTTCTGAGCCTCGTTCTCCTGCATCCAGCCGATCTCAGCGGGCGAGATCTGCGAGTTCATCGGCTGCACGGTGGCGCCGTACCGGGAGGTCTGGTCGAGCGACGTCATCCGCATCGGGATCACACCGGCCTGCTGGTACACGGGCAGCGACTCGAGCCCGACAGACGAGTTGTACGGCCCGACGATGGCGTACGGGTTCTTCGCGGCCACGGCCTCGGCCACGGACGCGCCGCGATCGGCGTCGGCCTTGTCGTTGCCGCTGATCAGCCTGATCTGCATGCCGAGGACGCCGCCGGCCAGGTTGATCTCGCGCACTGCGAGCCTGACGCCGCGCAGCTGGTCCCTGCCGTTGGCGGCCTGGGCGCCCGTCAGAGGCCCCTGGAAGGCGAGGATGATCGAGCCCTGGGTGGCACGCTCAGTGGGCGCAGGGCGCGCACCGGCGAGCGGCGCGGCGAGCGCGGTCACCGCGAAGGCGGCGAGCAGGATGGCGAGACGGCGTGGCACGGGGCGGCTCCGGGGGTCGCGGACCGACCCATGCTAGCGGCGGCGCCCCGGCTACGGGCGTCCGAACCCGCCGATCCGCGTGTCGGCGCGCCAGCCCGGGTAGCGGCGCACGCGCAGGGCGTCATCGGCGTTGCCCTCGATCGTCTCGAGGAGCGCCTCGTCGGCGCGCCGCACGATGCCGACGTGCCCGTGCCAGAACCAGACGACGTCGCCCGCCTCGGGCCGCGCCACGAGCCGCTCGCGGTAGCGCCCGCGCGCCAGGAACCAGGCGCGGACGTCGGGGGTCCAGGCCAGCCGCCAGCCGCCGGAGGCGCCGCCCGTGAACGGGCGTCCCGCAGCGCGCAGGACCCACGAGACGAAGTCGGCGCACCACGGCTCCGCATGGCCGTCGGTCAGCTGCAGGATGGCCGCGCCGGCGTTCGATCCGGGCGGCTCCTCCGCGATCCCGAAGGCGAGCAGCCGCTCCGCGATCGCCACCACCGCCGCGCCGTCGCCCGTGGGCAGGTCGTCCATGCGCAGCACGGGTGGCGCCGGGGCGGCCGGCACGGGCGCCCCGGCGGCGGTCGCGATGGCGGGCGCGGCGAGCCCGTCGATCGCGCGCGAGGCGGCGACCGCGATCCCCGCCGCCACGGCCGCCCCGGCGGCGAGCACGGCGACCCACTCGACAACGGCCTGGCCGCTGCGCGACGGGCGCCTCACGCGAGCACCGGCCCGACGAGCTCGCGCATGGCGAGCACCTGCCCGCCGATCACGACGAGGAGCGCGGCGGGCGCGAGCAGCCCGCCGACCACCAGCAGCATCTTCGGGGCGGCCGCGGCGGCACGTTCGCGCGCCGCGGCGCGGGCCCGCAGACGGTGGTCCGCGGCGAGCAGGCGGAGGGCACCGGCGATCGGGACGCCGAGCTCGTCCGTCTGCTGCATGAGCGAGCCGAGCGGGCGCAGCGCGGGGTCCGCGCGGCGCAGGGCGGCACCGGCGCCGGCGGGATCGTCGGCCGCCAGCGCGCCGCGCAGGACGCGGCCGAGCTCGGCGTCGGCGAAGTCGGCGACGCGGGCGAGTGCGGCCTCCGTCGCCGCTCCGCCGTCGACGGCGGAGGCGAGCAGCTCGAGCGCATCGGGCAAGGCCGCCGTCAGCCGGCGCGTACGCGCCGCGGCCGCGACCCGCGCCCGCCGCCGCGAGCGCGCGAGGGCGGCGAGGGCGCCCGCGGCAGCCCCGACGGGCGCGAGCGCGGGTCCGATCGCGAGCCACGCGACGAGCGCGCCGACCAGGGCCGCCGCGGCGAGCTCTACCAGCCGCGCCCGCGCCTGCATCACAGCCCCGCCCCGGCGGCGATGCGGCGCAGCAGGACGAGCGCGACGGCGGTCATCAGCCCGGCGGCGCCGAGCACGGCGAGCCCGGCGCGCGTCGTGACGAGCGCCTCGAGCGCGCTCGGGGCGAGCACGCCGAGGAGGCCGAGCGAGGCGACGGGTGCGAGCGGGATCGCTCGCGCCGCGATCCGGGCCTGTGCGGTGGCGGCGCGGGCCTCGAGGCGCAGGCGTTCGCGGTCCGCCAGGCCCTCGCCGATCGCGAACAGCGACGCGACGAGGTCGCCGCCGAGCTCGGCGTGCAGTTCGACGGCGCCGACGATGGCGATCCCCCCGTCGCGCTCGGCGAGCGGCTCGAGCGCGGCGCGCACGGGCTCGCCGGCGTCGAGGCGGGCGGCGCACGCGCCGAGCAGCGCGGCGGAGGCGTCGTCCACGGCCGCCGCGGCGCGCGCGACGGCCTCGGGCACGGGCAGGCCGGCGGCGCAGCCGCGGGCGAGCGCGCGGGCGATCTCGGGGAGGTCCGGCGCGGCCGCGGCGGCGCGCCCGATCACGCGCCGATCTCCGTCACGCGCCAGCCCGCGCCGGCGCGCTCGACGCGGGCGATCGCGCCGACGCGGCGCGCGCCATCCGGGTCGCGCACGACGTGCACGACGGCCTGTATCGCAGAGGCGATCTGCTCCCGCACGGCGGCGTGCGGCACGTCGACGCCGCCCATCAGCGCCATCGTCTCGAGCCGGCGCAGCGCGTCGTCCGGGGCGTTGGCGTGGATCGTGGCCAGCGAGCCATCGTGGCCCGTGTTCATCGCGAGGACGAGGTCGATCGCCTCGCCGCCGCGGATCTCCCCCACCACGAGTCGGTCGGGGCGCATCCTGAGCGCGTTGCGCACGAGCCGCCGCAGGTCGATCTCGCCGCGGCCCTCGACGTTCGGGGGCCGCGCCTCGAGGCGCGCCACGTGCCGCGCCTGCACCGCCAGCTCGGCCGCGTCCTCTACGGAAACGATCCGCTCGTCGACCGGCACGAGTCCGGTCAGCGCGCCCAGCAGCGTCGTCTTGCCCGTGCCCGTGCCGCCGCTGACGAGCACATTGAGGCGGCGCTGCACGAGCGCCGCGAGCAGCGTCGCCTGCGCGTCCGTGACCATCCCGCGCGCGTGCAGGTCGGCGAAGGCGAGCGGTGCGGCGCCGAAGCGGCGGATCGTGATCAGCGGCCCGTCGACGGCGAGCGGCGGCAACACGACGTTCACGCGCGAGCCGTCCGGCAGGCGCGCGTCGACGAGCGGCGTGGCGTCGTCGATCCGCCGCCCGCAGGCCGCCACCAGGCGCACGGCGGTGCGGCGCAGGTCGAGCGCGTCGCGGAAGCGGACGTCGGCCCGCACGAGCCGCCCGTGCCGCTCGACCCAGACGTCGTGCGGACCGTTGACGAGCACCTCGCCGACGCCCGGATCCGCGAGGAGCCCGGCGAGCGGGCCGGCGAGGGCGGCGAGGCCGCTCATCCCGACCACCGGGGCGGCAGGCCGGCGAGGCGCCCCTCGACGAGCAGGAGGAGTTCCTCGGGGTCGTCGAGGTCGATCGCCGGGCCAGAGCCGCGCAACCGCCCGGCGATCCGCTCGAACGCGGTCGGCGCGGTCGGGCAGGCCACGATCCGCGGCCCCTCGACGCCCAGCCGCTCGACGCGGCGGCGTGCACGCTCGGCCGCCTCGGGCCGATGCGCGTGCGCGACCACGACCACGAGGTCGGCGTCGGCGACGGCCTCGCAGGACGGACCGATCGGCCGTCCCGCGTCGACGACGACGAGCGCCGCCGAGCGCCGCGCCGCGGCGAGGAGGCCGCGCACGGCGCCGTCGCGGACGAGCCAGGCGAGGTCGGGGCGCGGACAGGCCACGACGAGCGTCCCGAAGGGCGCACGCCGGGCCAGGGCACCCCAGGCGGCGGTCGGGTCGGCCTGCGCGGCGAGGCCCGCGTCGGCCGGGTGCCCGGGCAGGTCGAGCCGCGGCGCCGCGTCGCCGCCGGCGAGGTCCGCGTCGACGAGGCAGACGCCGCGCTCAGCGTCGCGGGCGATCGCGAGCGCGGCGGTGGTCGTGCCGGCGCCGCCGTGCGCACCCACGATCACGACAACCCGGCCATGCCCGGCCGCCGCGGGCGCGGCGACCCGCGCGAGTTCCGGCTCGACGTCGGCCTCGGCCAGGCGCAGGGCGGCCACGTCAGGCCCCCTGCGCTCCGGGGACGCGCACGACCGCTCGCATGCCGCCACCGTCGATCCGCTCGAGGCGCACGTCGCCGCCGGCGGCGCGCGCGGCCCGCACGGCACTCGCGAGGCCGAGCCCGGCACGGCCGGCGCGTTGCCCTCGCCGCGCGAACGCCTGCGGGGCGGTGGGCTCGAAGCCCGGCCCGTCGTCCTCGACGGCGATCTCC
>JAURLF010000113.1 GCA_030831375.1 Gaiellales bacterium
CCGTCGTGCATGCGCTGCGACCCGAGACGCGCCTCGTCGGCGTGTAGGCGGAGGCCTGCGCCCCGTTCGTGCGCGCGCTGGAGACGGGGGAGATCGCCTCGGCGCCGTCGGCCGGCACGATCGCCGACGGCATCGCGGTCAAGCGACCCGGTGAGCTCACCTTCCCGATCGTGCGCGACCTCGTCGAGCAGGTCGTCACCGTCGACGACGAGCAGATTGCCGCCGCGATGACGCTGCTGGTCGAGCGCCAGAAGCTCGCGGTCGAGGGGGCGGGCGCCGCGGGGGTCGCCGCGCTCCTCGCCGGACGTGCCGGTGAGGTCGAGGGGCGCCGCGTCGTCGTCGTCGTGTCCGGCGGCAACGTCGACCTGCTGCTCCTGCAGGGCATCATGCGCCACGGGCTGACGACGGCCGGGCGCTACATGCGCTTCACCACCCGCATGGCGGACCGTCCGGGTGCCCTGCGCGAGTTCCTCGACATCCTCACGGCGGAGCGCGTCAACATCGTCGACATGTTCCACCACCGCGACGGCACGGACCTCGGGGTGAAGGACACGGCGGTCGACATCACCGTAGAGACGCGTGACCACGAGCATGGCGACCACGTGCTCGAGCGGATCCGCGCGGGGGGCTACCCCGCCGAGCGGATGACGCTGTCCTAGGCCGTCTGCAGCTCGGCCGAGCCCATGCCCCCGCCGAGTACGGGGTGCACGTCGGCGAACCCACGCGCGGCGAGGATCGCCGCGCCGATGCCGGCGCGCTGGCTCGACTGGCAGATCACCGCCGTGCGCCGACCCGGGTCGAGGCCGTCGAGGGCGGCGGCGTTGAGGTCGTGGAGCGGGATCTGCCGGGCACCGTCGAGCGGCGCCGGCAGCTCGTCCTCGCTGCGGACGTCGACGATCTGCAGCTCGCCGCGCTCGGCGATGAGCTCGTCGACCGTCAGGGGCGGCAGCTCGACCTGGTCGCGCACCTCGGCGGCCGGGAACCAGCCGCGCTGGGTGAAGTGCGCGATCGCCTGCAGCTGGCGGGCGGCCTGGAAGGCCTGCGCCTCGTCGTCGGCGATCAGCACCACCGGCACGTCCGGGTCGAGCAGGAAGCCGGCGCGCGTGCCGAACCCGGTCTGGCCGAGCGGCACGTGGTACGCGCCGCGGGCAAGCCCGTGGACGGCGTCCGCGGTCGAGCGCACGTCGAGGAGCGGAGCGTCGGCGGGGAGCTCAGCGAGCCGCTCGGGCTGGCGGGGGCGCGCCACGAAGGGGCCGCGGTTGACGTCGACGATGCGGGCGAGGTTCGGCGGCTTCGGGGCGAGGCCGGCGTTGGCCGCCTCGACGAACGCCGCTTCGCCCATCGGCTGCAGCATGTCGTTGAAGCGCCGCTCGAAGCCGAGGGTGGTGGAGGGCTTTGCGCTCATGCCCTTGCCGCAGAGGGAGCCCGCGACGTGCCCGGGGAAGACCTCGATGCCGTCGGGGAGCTCGAGGATGCGCTCGTGCAGCGTGCGGTACAGGCCGGCGGCGCCCTCCTCGCCCGCGATCGCGAGATCGGGGCGCGCGACGTCGCCGACGAACAGGCTGTCGCCGGTCAGCAGCATCCACGGCTCGTCCGCGCGGGTGTGGTCGATGACCTGGAGCGCGAGGTGCTCGGGCCGGTGGCCGGGCGTGTGCATCGCGACGATCTCGACGTTGCCAAGCCGGATCGCGTCGCCGTCGGCGAGCGGGGTGTGGGGGTGGTCCGCACCGGCCAGCGCCGAGACGTACACCGGCACGCCCTGCTCCAGCGCGAGGATGCCGTGGCCGGACACGTGGTCGGCGTGGGTGTGCGTCTCGATCACGCCGACGAGGCGCGCCTTGTGATGCTCGAGCGCGCGCTCGAGGGGTCGCGTATCGAGCGCGGGGTCGACCACGACCGCCTCGCCCGAGCCCTGGCAGCCGATCACGTACGAGGCGCAACCGAGGTCGTTGTAGATGAGCTGCTCGAAGATCATGACCCTAATCCTTTCGGGCGGAGCGGACCTTGCACAACTCTACAACCACATGGTTGGCCTGAGTATTCCCGGACGCTACTTCTCGCCCTGAGCGCGCGAGAACGACGGCTCGCCGTCGAACATCCGCAGCTTCTCCACGTGCACCCAGTTGAAGCGGCCGCCGAAGCGGCCGAGCAGCTCGAGGATGTCCTCGCTCGTGATCACGCTGCCGCGCGTGATGAAACGCGCGCGCATGACGTCCGTGGGGTCGAGCTGGGCGCTGGTGCGCGGCCACACCTGCGTCCCGCGGCACTCGACCATCTTCAGCTCCAACTTGGTTCCGTCGGCCAGGGCCTGCGCGGCCTCGCCGACGGTCTCCGGCGGTTCCTCCGTCTGGAAGAAGACGTCGACGCCGACGAGCTCCACCGACTCGGGGATCACGAAGGCGGCCTCCGTGCGCGGCACCGGCATCTCGAGGCGCTTGACTTCGCGCGCCTTCCACTCGGGCACGGAGCGTCCGAGGTTGCCGATGATCGCCTCGGTGTACGCGCGCGTGCCGACGCTCCCCTCGTCGCCCGCGACGTCGCGCGTGCGCACGCCGCTCGCGAGCGTCGCCATGACGGCGTTCTCCACCGACGACGCCGCCTCGAGCTCGCCGATGTGGCGCAGCATGAGGACCGCGGAGAGGATCATCGCGGTCGGGTTGATGACGTCCTTGCCGGCGTACTTGGGGGCCGAGCCGTGCACGGCCTCGAAGATCGCGACGTCCGTGCCGAGGTTCGCCGACGGCGCGAACCCGAGCCCGCCGACCAGGGCGGAGGTCAGGTCCGACAGGATGTCGCCGTTCATGTTCGTGGTGATGATCATCTCGAACTGCTCGGGCCGCTTGACCAGCTGGTGGGCGCAGTTGTCGACGATCACGTGCCACGCGTCGATGTCGGGATGCTCGGGCGCGATCTCCTCGAAGGTGCGCTTCATCATGCCCTCGGTCATCTTCATGATGTTCGCCTTGGTGGCGCAGGCGACATTCGTGCGCCCCTCCGCCTCCGCGAGGGCGAAGGCAAGCCGGATCACCTTCTCGCAGCCCTTGCGGGAGATGAGCTTGAGGGTCTGCGCCACGTCGGGCGTCTCCATGTGCTCGATGCCCGCGTAGAGATCCTCGACGTTCTCGCGCACCACGACGAGGTCGATGCCGCGGCCCGAGTAGGGCGTCGGCACACCCGGCATCTCGCGCACCGGGCGCACATTCGCGTAGGTCTCGAACAGCTTGCGCAGCGTCACGTTGGCGCTCTTCTCGCCGAAGCCGACCGGCGTCTCCAGCGGCCCCTTCAGCACGCAG
>JAURLF010000114.1 GCA_030831375.1 Gaiellales bacterium
CTACCAGCAGGCCAGAAAGGACCTCGAGCGGCTGCGCGACGACCTCGACGCGCGCGCCTACTGGCGACTGCCCGTCTGGAAGCGGGTCTCGATCGTCGCCGCCGGCCCCGCCGCGAACGTCGCCGCGGCGCTCGTCTGCTTCGCGCTCTTCTTCTGGAGCGGCGTGCCGGTCGTCGACACGACCACGAAGGTGCAGTCCGTGTCGGGCACGCCGGCGGCCACGGCCGGCCTCGAGCCCGGCGACGAGATCACCGCCGTCAACGGCATCGCCGTGCGCGGCGACTGGCAGGCGGTCGCGCGCGAGGTGCAGGACGCCAAGGGCGGCCCCGTCACCCTCGAGGTGGTGCGCGACGGCGCGCCCGTCACGCTGATCCCGGTGCGGCCCGAGTCGGTCGACGGGCGCTGGCTGCTCGGCTTCACGTTCCTGCAGCAGCCCGGCGGGGAGGAGCGCGAGAGCGCGCCGCAGGCCGTGGTCAGCGCGGCCACCTGGACCTGGGTGATCACGCGCGAGTCGATGGTCGGGCTGAAGAACATCGTCGCCACCTCGGATGGCCACGAGCAGGTCTCGTCGATCGTCGGGATCACCGCCGCCTCCGAGGAGAGCGTGCGCTCCGGCTCGTTCCTGTGGACGCTCGGCGTGGTCTCGATGGCGCTCGCCATCTTCAACCTGCTGCCGTTCCTCCCCCTGGACGGCGGTCATATCCTGATGGCGCTGATCGAGAAGCTGCGCCGCGGGCGCCCCGTCTCGCGCGTCATGATCGAGCGGGTCAGCATCGTGGGGATCGCCCTGATGCTGTTCCTGTTCGCGATCGGGGTCAACAACGACATCAGCCGCTTCGGCGGCCCGTAGGGCAGGAGTAGACTTCCCCGAATGGCCAGCGAACGCCAGATCCACGTGGGCGGGATCCCGATCGGGGGCGGCGCCCCCGTCGTGGTGCAGTCGATGACGACGACGAAGACGCACGACGCGGCGGCGACGCTCGAGCAGATCGGCCGGCTCGCCGACGCCGGCGTCGACGTGGTGCGCGTCGCCGTGCCGGGCCTGCCGGACGTCGAGGCGCTGCCGGAGATCATCGCCGGAAGCCCCGTGCCGATCATCGCCGACATCCACTTCAACGCCTCGCTCGCCCTCAAGGCGATGGACGCGGGCGTGGCCAGCGTGCGCATCAACCCGGGCAACATCGGCGGGCCCGACAAGGTCCGCGAGGTCGTGCGCAAGGCGCAGGAGACGGGCACGCCGATGCGGATCGGCGCCAACTCGGGCTCCCTGCCCGAGCACCTGCGCTGGACCGCCACGGCCGATCCCGTCGGGGCGCTCGTCCAGGCCGCGATGGAGGAGGTCGAGATCCTCGAGGAGCTCGGCTTCCACGACTTCAAGATCTCCGTCAAGTCGTCGTCGGTGCCGGTCATGATCGGCGCGTACCGCAAGCTGTCCGAGCTCGTGCCGTACCCGCTGCACCTCGGCGTGACCGAGGCGGGCACGCTGGTCACGGGCGCCGTCAAGTCGGCGCTCGGCATCGGCACGCTGCTCGAGGAGGGGATCGGCGACACGATCCGCGTGTCGCTCTCGACCGACCCGGTCGAGGAGGTGCGCGTCGCGTTCGACATCCTGCGCGCGCTCGGCCTGCGGCACATGGGACCCGAGCTGATCGCCTGCCCCTCCTGCGGCCGCACGAACGTCGAGGTGCACGAGCTGGCCGGCGTCGTCGAGGATCGCCTGCGCGGCTACCGCGAGCACTTCGAGGTCGCCGTGATGGGCTGCGCCGTGAACGGGCCGGGCGAGGCGGGCGACGCCGACTTCGGCATCGCCGGCGGCCGCGACGCGGGCCACATCTACGCGCACGGCGAGGTGCTGCGGCGGGTGCCGCAGGAGCGCCTCGTCGACGAGCTGTTCAACGAGATCGACGCCTGGATCGGCCAGGGCATGCCGCGCCCCGAGCGCGGCCGCCGCAAGCTCGGCCTGCCCGTCGTCGGAGGAGGCTCCTGATGGGCGAGGGCGACCAGAAGGCGATCATCATCGCCGCCGCCGTGGCGGTCGGCACCGGGCTGTTCGTCGCGTCGAAGACGGTGCGCGTGCTGGCGATCGCCGGCGCCGCCGCCTACGGGGCATACCGCCTCAAGGGCGGCCGCGACCCGTGGGTCGACGTGCAGCCGCCGCGCGCGCGGTGAGCGCGCTCGACGCGGCCGAGGCGCGCCTCGCCGTCCTCGAGCGCGACGCGAACCTCGCCTGGTGGGCGATGGCGTGCGACGCGACGGACGCCCACTCCGACGCCGCGGAGGCGGCGAGCGCGGCCCTCGAGCACGCCCTCGCCGATCCGGCGCTCGCGGACGCCGCGGTGCCCGCGGACGACACGCCGCTCGAGGCGCGACGCGCGGAGGTGCTGCGGCTGATGACGGCGGGCCGGCGCCGCCCGCCCGCCCTGATCGACCGGATCGTGCGCCTCGAGACCGAGCTGATGGGCATCCACTCGCGCTACCGCGCGGCGGACGGCGACCGCGAGCTCGACGCGGCCGCCGTCGACCGCGTTCTGCAGACGAGCACGGACCTCGCCGAGCGCGAGCGCGTCTGGACGAGCGCGCGCGGGGTGGGGGCGGAGGCCGCCGGGCCCCTGCGCGAGCTCGTGCGACTGCGCAACGAGGCGGCTCGCGCGCTCGGCCATCGCGACCACTACGCGATGAGCCTCGCCCTCGACGAGCTCGACGAGGACCGCCTGTACGCGCTCCTCGACGACCTCGAGGCGCGCCTCGAGCCGGCGTGGGCCGACGAGCGCGGCCGCATTGCCGCCGAGCGTCGCGCGGCGCTCGGCCTGCCGGGGGACGCGCCGCTTCGGCCCTGGCACCTCGTCGACCAGTTCGGGCAGGAGCCGCCGAGCGTCGGCCCGGATCCGCTCGAGCCGGTGATCGGCGACGTGGACGCGCTCGCCGCGGCCTGCGCCTATTTCGCCGACCTCGGCCAGCCGCTGGAGGGCGTCGTCGCCCGCTCGGACGTCGCGTCGAGGCCCGGCAAGGACCAGCACGCCTTCATGATGCACGTCGACCGCAGAGGCGACGTGCGCACGCTGCTCAACCTCGCGCCGACGGTGCGCTGGCTGGAGACGACGCTGCACGAGCTCGGGCATGCGGCCTACGAGGTCGCGCTCGACCCGGGGCTGCCGTGGCTTCTGCGCGACCCCGCGCACACGCTGGTGACGGAGGCGATCGCGATGCTGCACGGCCGGCGCGGGCGCGACGCCGCCTTCCTCGAGCGCTACGCCGGGGTCGCGCCCGACGCGGCGCGCGACCCGGCGAACGCCGCGACCCTGCGCCGCGGCCTGCTCGTCCTCGCCGCGTGGGTGCCCGTGATGGTGCGCTTCGAGCGCGCCCTCTACGCCGATCCCGACCAGGACCTCGACGGCATCTGGTGGGGCCTCGTCGAGCGCCACCAGGGCATCAGCCGCCCGCCCGCGCCGCCACGCGACGCCTGGGCCTCGAAGATCCACCTCGCCGTCGCGCCCGTCTACTACCAGAACTACCTGCTCGGCGAGGTCCTCGCCTCGCAGATCCAGGCCTGGACGGCGCACGAGACGGGGGCCGCCTCGCCCGCGGAGGACCCGGGCCGGGTCGGGCCCCTGATCGCCGAGCGGCTGCTCCGGCCCGGGGCGTCGGTGCGCTGGGACCGGCTCGTCGAGCAGGCGACCGGGGTCCCGCTCGCGGTCGACGCGTTCGTGCGCGACGCCGCGGGCTGAGCGCGCGCCGGCGGCCTCAGACGCGGGACAGCGCGTCGAGGCGCTCGAAGAAGAGCGCCCAGCCGGCCGTCGCCTGCTCGTACTCCTCGTCCGTCAGGCCGCCGCCCTCCTGCCGGAACTCCTGCTCCGTGCCCGCGCCGTGCGGCGCGAGCAGGACGGTGCACGTCTCCTCGCCGGGCTCGCCGTCGGCGGACAGCGTGAAGACGAGCCGTGACGGCGCCTCGACCTCGAGGTAGCGGCCGCTGAAGCCGTAGCGGTTGCCGTCGGGCGCGAGCATCCGCAGGTCCCAGGCACCGCCGGGGACCGCGTCCTGCGTCGCCTCGACCTCGCTGCCGGGCGCGCCGAACCAGTCGCCGAGGCGCGCCGTCCACGCCGTCCAGACCGCCTCCGGCGGCGCGGCGAACGCGCGGGTCAGGTGGATGGGCACCCGCTCAGAGCTCCAGCAGCATGCGCGCGTTGCCGAGGGTGTTCGGCTTCACGTACTCGAGGTCCAGGAACTCGGCCACGCCGCGGTCGTAGGAGCGGCGCATCTCCGCGTACACCTCGGGCGTGACCGGCGTGCCCTCGATCTCGCGGAAGCCGTGGCGCGCGAAGAACGACGTCTCGAAGGTGAGCACGAAGACGCGCCCGATGCCGAGGTCGCGGCCGTGCGCGATCAGCCGCTCGACGAGCATCCCGCCGATGCCGCGGCCCTTGAGGGCCTGGTCGACGGCGACGGTGCGGATCTCGCCGAGGTCTTCCCAGAGGACGTGCAGCGCGCCGCAGCCGACGACGCGGCCGTCCGCCTCCGCGACCCAGAACTCCTGCACGTCCTCGTACAGGGTGACGGTCTCCTTCTCGAGCAGCACGCGGCCCGCGTACTGGTCGACGAGGCCGCGGATGGCGGCCACGTCTCGGGTCGTCGCGCGGCGGATCAGGACGTCGTCGGGCACGGCCGGGAGGGTATCGGAGGCCCGCGGGCGCGGGATCCGCACCCGGAGCCCCGGCCGGTAGGATCTCTTCCCCGTGCCCGCCGGTTTCGTCCACCTCCACTGCCACTCGGAGTACTCGATCCTGGACGGCGCCTGCCGCATCGGCGACCTCGTCGACCGCGCCGTCGAGCTCGAGCTGCCCGCCGTCACGGTCACCGACCACGGCTCGATGGCGGGCGCCGTCGAGCTCTACCGCACGGCCGACCGGGCGGGGATCCGGCCGATCGTCGGCTGCGAGGTGTACGTGGTCGAGGACCGCCGCGCGAAGGAGCCGCCGGGCCGCCGCGACTGGGCGCACCTGACGCTGCTCGCCGAGGACCTCGAGGGGTACCACAACCTCGTGCGCCTCGTCACCCTCGGCTACCTCGAGGGCTACCACTACAAGCCGCGCGTCGACCTCGAGCTGCTCGCCCGGCACGCCAAGGGGGTGATCGCCCTGTCCGGCTGCCTGGCGAGCCGCGTCAACCAGGCGATCCTCAACGGCGACGAGGCGCAGGCCCGCGCCGAGCTCGACCTGCTCGTGCAGATCTACGGGTCCGACGGCGTCTACGTCGAGATCCAGGACGCGGGCCTCGACGAGCACAAGACGGTCAACCCCGTGCTGCTCCGGCTGGCCGACGAGATGGGCCTGCCGACGGTCGGCACCGGCGACGTGCACTACCTGCGCGCCGAGGACGCCGACCCGCACGAGGTGCTGCTCTGCATCCAGACCGGCGACGTGCTGGCCAACGACAAGCGCTTCCGCTTCCCGAACAAGGAGTTCTTCCTCAAGACGCCCGAGGAGATGCGGCGCGCCTTCGAGCCGTACGGGCGCGACCTCATGTCGCCGACCCTCGAGATCGCGGAGCGCTGCGACCTCCGGCTCGAGCTCGGCGAGATCCGTCTGCCGCGCTACGACGTGCCCGGCGGCGAGGACTCGTTCGCGTACCTGACGCGCCTGTGCGAGGAGGGCCTCGTGCGCCGCTACGGCAACGCCGACGAGGCGCTGCGCGCCCGGCTGCGCTTCGAGCTCGAGACGATCCGCGAGATGGGCTTCGCCGACTACTTCCTGATCGTCTGGGACTTCGTCGGCTTCGCGAAGCGCGAGGGCGTCGGCGTCGGCCCGGGCCGCGGCTCCGCCGCCGGCTCGCTCGTCGCCTACTGCCTCGAGATCACCGACGTCGACCCGATCCGCTACGACCTGCTCTTCGAGCGCTTCCTCAACCCGGGCCGCAAGTCGATGCCGGACATCGACATCGACTTCTCCGTGCACGGCCGCGAGCGCGTGATGAACTACGTCGTCGAGAAGTACGGGCGCGACCGCGTCGCGCAGATCATCACCTTCGGCAAGCTCGCCGCGAAGCAGGCGACGCGCGACACGGGCCGCGTGCTCGGGCTGCCGTACGGCACCGTCGACCGCATCGCGAAGGGCATCCCGGACGGCGTCAAGGTCGGCTTCGACGAGTCGCTCAAGCCGGGCCAGGAGCTGCGCGCGATGTACGACGACCCGGCGCCGATCGGGCGCACGGACGACGGGCGCGAGGTGACGGCGAAGCAGCTGATCGACATGGCGCGCCCGCTCGAGGGCCTCGTGCGGCAGGACTCGATCCACGCCGCGGCCGTCGTGATCGGCGACCGCCCGCTCGTCGAGTACCTGCCGCTGCAGCGCAAGGGCGCCGAGTCCGAGCTCGTCACCCAGTACGCGATGGGGGACGTCGAGGCGCTCGGCCTGCTCAAGATGGACTTCCTCGGGCTGCGCAACCTCGACGTCATCGACGAGTGCGTGCGCCTCGTCGAGGAGGTGACGGGGACGCGGCTCGACATGGCCGAGCTGCCGCTCGACGACGAGGCGACGTACGCGATGCTGCGCAAGGGCGACGCGACGGGCGTCTTCCAGTTCGAGTCGACGGGCATGCGCGACGCGCTGCGGCAGGTCAAGCCGACGCGCTTCGAGGACCTCGTCGCGCTCGTCGCCCTGTACCGGCCCGGCCCGATGGCGAACATCCCCACGTACGCGCGCCGCAAGAACGGCCAGGAGGCCGTCGCGTACGCGGACCCGCGGCTCGAGCCGATCCTCGAGGCGACGATGGGCGTTTACATCTACCAGGAGCAGGCGATGCAGATCGCCAAGGACCTGGGCGGCTTCTCGCCCGCCGAGGCGGACGACCTGCGCAAGGCGATCGGCAAGAAGGACGCCGCGAAGATGGAGTCCCTGAAGGGGCCGTTCCTCGAGGGCTGCCGCGCGAACGGGGTGGACGAGAAGGTCGCGCGCGACCTCTGGGACGAGAACGAGCGCTCCGCCGAGTACTCGTTCAACAAGTCGCACGCCGCCTGCTACGCCCTGATCTCGTACCGCACCGCGTACCTGAAGGCGAACCACCCGGCCGAGTACATGGCGGCGCTGATCTCGTCCGTGATGGACACGAAGGACAAGGTGCCGTTCTACGTGCAGGAGTGCGACGCGATGGGGCTCGAGGTGCTGCCGCCGGACGTGAACTCGTCGCAGCGCGACTTCGCCGTCGTCGAGGGCCGCATCCGCTTCGGCCTCAGCGCCGTCAAGAACGTCGGCGAGAACGCCGTCCGCGCGATCATCGACGCGCGGGAGGAGGGCGGGCCGTTTTCGAGCGTCTGGGACGTCGCCGAGCGCGTCGACGCGCAGCACGTCTCGAGCCGCGTCCTGGAGAGCCTGATCCGGGCGGGCGCGCTCGACTCCACGGGCGACCCGCGCCGCGGGATGCTGCTCGTGCTCGACCAGGCCGTGCAGTCGGGGCGCAAGAGCCAGGCCGACCGGCACGCCGGCCAGACGAACCTCTTCGAGGGCCTCGAGGGCGACCAGGGCGGGCTCGGCTCGGGCTCGCACCCGCCGGTGCCGGAGGGCGAGTTCGACCAGAAGGAGCTCCTCGCGGGCGAGCGCGAGACGCTCGGGCTGTTCGTCTCCAGCCACCCCCTCGCGGACATCGCGGACCAGCTGCGGCGCAAGGTCGACGTGCCGATCCGCGAGCTCGAGAACCGCCGCGAGGGCGAGACCGTCACGATCGGCGGGCTGATCGGCTCCGTCCGCCAGACGATGACGAAGAAGGGCGATCCGATGGCGTTCGTCCAGCTCGAGGACACCACGGCGGCCTGCGAGGTCGTCGTCTTCTCGAAGGCGCACGCGGCGGCGCGCGGCCTGCTCGAGCAGGACCGGATCGTGCTCGTCAAGGGCCGCGTCGACCAGCGCGGCGGCGGCGAGACGAAGCTGGTCGCGTTCGAGGTGATGGCGTTCGACGCCGTGCCCGTCGTCGGGATCGTGCGGATCGAGGTCGACGCGGCGACGGCGCCGGCCGACGCGATCGAGCGGCTGCGGCGGATCTGCGAGGAGTACCACGGCGACCACCCCGTCGTCGTCGACCTGCGCACCTCGGCGGGGCGCCGGCGCCTGCGGCTCGGACCCGGCTACCGGGTGCGGCCCGACCAGGCCCTGTTCGCGGAGATCCAGGCCTCCGTCGGCACCGTCACGATCGCCTGAGCCGTCCGACGCGCGGGCTAGCGTGCGGGCCATGGCGCCCTCGTCCGCCCTCGCGCTGGAGCTCGACCTGGAGCCGTTCGCCGGCCCGTTCGACCTCCTGCTCGCCCTCGTCCTGCGCGACGCGCTCGACCTCGGCGAGGTGCCCGTCGCCGACGTCTGCCTCGCCTACCTCGCGGACCTCGAGGCGGCGGGGGAGATGGACCTCGAGAGCGCCAGCGAGTTCCTCGTGCTGGTCGCCGCGCTCCTCGAGCTGAAGATCCGCCTGCTGCTCGCGCCCGACGAGGTCGACGACATGCCGGACGCGCAGGAGGCGGCCGAGGAGCTCGCCGCGCGGCTTGCCGAGTACGCGCGCGTGCAGGCCGCGGCGCGCTGGCTCGAGGAGCGCCTCGCCGCGACCGGCCCGCGCCTGTTCCGCGACGGGCCGCCGGCCCTGCGCCCGCCGCGTCCCGTCCTCGACGACGCGGGCACGGGCGACCCGCAGGCCCTCGCCGGCGCGCTCGCCGACGTGATGGCCCGCAGCCGCGAGGAGGCCGAGCCGATCCACGTGCTGCGCCGCCGGCTGCCGCTCCTGCGCCTGCTCGACCACGTGCGCCGCGTCGTCTCGGAGCGCGGCAGCTGCAGCTTCGACGAGGCCGTGCGCGGCCTCGACCGCGGCGAACAGGCCGCGGCCTTCTGGGCCGTGCTCGACCTCGTCCGCGGCGGCGAGGTCGCCGTCACCCAGTCCGAGCCCTTCGGGCCGATCCGCATGCGCGCCGCGCACGCCGCCCACGACCACGCCACCGGAGCCGCCGCATGACCGACCAGGACGCCCGCGTCGTCGAGGCGCTGCTGTTCCTCGCCTCCGAGCCGCTCGACGAGCGGGCCCTCGCCGACGCCGCCGGCATCGGCGAGGCCGACGTGGAGGAGGCGATCGAGGTCCTGCTCGAGCGCCACGCCCCCGGCGCCTCCGGCGTCGTGCTCGAGCGCGTCGCGTCCGGCTGGGCGCTGCGCGCCGCCGACGAGGCCGCGCTCGCCTGCGCGCGCCTGCTCGACCGGCTCGCGCAGCGGCCGCTCAGCAAGGCCGCGCTCGAGACGCTCGCCGTCGTCGCCTACGCGGGGCCGGTCAGCCGCCCGGAGATCGCGCGCATCCGCGGTGTCGCCGCCGACAACCCCGTGCAGAGTCTGCTGGAGCGGGGCCTGATCGAGGAGGCGGGCCGCTCCGACCGGCCCGGCCAGCCGCTCCTCTACCGCACCACGACCCGCTTCGAGCGCGTCTTCGCGCTCGAGGAGGGCCGCCACTCGCTGCCGCCGATCGACGAGCTCGGCGAGGACCTGCCGGGCCCCGACGAGGTGCGCAGCCGGCTGGTGGCGATGGCGGCCGAGCAGGCCGTCTCGATCGAGGAGCCCGGGCCCGCCGCCGAGTCCGCGTAGGATCGGGTCCCGATGGACGGCCCCGTCCGCCTCAACCGCTACCTCGCGCAGGCCGGTGTCGCCTCGCGGCGCGCCGCCGACCGCCTGATCGCCGAGGGGCGCGTGACCGTCGACGGGCAGGTCGCCGAGCCCGGCACGCAGGTCGGCGCGGGCGCCGACGTCCGCGTCGACGGCGCGCCCGTGGCGCCCGAGCAGGTCGTGCACCTCCTCATGAACAAGCCGCCCGGCTACGTGACGACGGCGCGCGACCCGCAGGGCCGGCCGACCGTCCTCGACCTCGTCGACCGGCCCGAGCGCGTCGTGCCCGTCGGCCGCCTCGACCGCGACACGTCGGGCCTTCTGATCCTCACCAACGACGGCGGGCTCGCGCAGCTCCTCGCGCACCCGTCGCACGGCGTGCCGAAGACGTACCGCGCGCTCGTGCGCGGCCTGCCCGGTCCCGCGGCCGTGCGCCGCCTCGAGCGCGGCGTCGAGCTCGACGACGGGCGCACCGCCCCCGCCGCGGCGCGCGTCCTGCGCACCCGCTCGGGCGGCGCCGAGCTCGAGCTGGTGCTGAAGGAGGGGCGCAACCGCCAGGTGCGGCGCATGTGCGCCGCCGTCGGGCACCCCGTGCTCGAGCTCGAGCGGATCGCGTACGGGCCGCTCCGGCTTGGCCGGCTCGCCGTCGGCGGCGTGCGCGAGCTGAGCGCGCGCGAGGTCGCGGCGCTGCGGGCCGCGGCAAGCGGAGGGCGCTAGCCCGAACGGCGGTATGCTTCGCGGCCATGAGCGCGAACGCCCCCGCCACCGGAGCCCCCGAGCTGATCGTGGTGATGCGCGCCTCCGCGACCGCGGAGGAGGTGCAGCACGTCGTCTCCCTGATCGAGGAGGCCGGCGCCGGCGTGCACGTGGACGAGGGCGGCGAGGGCACCGTGATCGGCGCCATCGGCGACCGCGCGATCGTCGCCGGGCTGCCGCTTGAGGCCGTCGCCGGCGTCGAGCGCGTCGTGCCGCTGCGCAAGGAGTACAAGCGCGTCTCGCGCGAGTTCCGCTCGCGCGACACCGTCGTCCGGATCGGCACGGCCGAGGTCGGCGGCGGCCGCTTCGCGATGATGGCGGGCCCCTGCTCGATCGAGTCGCACGAGCAGACGCTCGCCGCCGCCGAGGCCGTCAAGGCCGCGGGCGGCGCGGTCCTGCGCGGCGGCGCGTACAAGCCGCGCACGTCGCCGTACGCCTTCCAGGGCCTCGGCGTCGAGGGCCTGCGCATCCTGCGCGCCGTCGGCGACGAGGTCGGCCTGCCCGTCACCACGGAGCTGATGGACGCCCGCGACCTCGCGGACGTCGTCGAGCACGTCGACATGATCTGGATCGGCGCCCGCAACATGCAGAACTTCAACCTGCTCAGCGAGGTCGGCCGCTCCGGCAAGCCGGTGATGCTGAAGCGCGGCATGTCCGCCACCGTCGAGGAGCTCCTGATGGCGGCCGAGTACGTCGCCAAGGGCGGCTGCGACGACGTCATCCTCTGCGAGCGCGGCATCCGCACCTTCGAGAAGGCGACGCGCTTCACGCTCGACGTGAGCGCGATTCCCGTCCTCAAGGCCGAGACGCACCTGCCGGTCATCGTCGACCCCTCGCACGCCGCGGGCAAGCGCTCGCTGGTCCTGCCGCTCGCCCTCGCGGCGGTCGCGGCCGGGGCCGACGGCCTGATCGTCGAGACGCACCCGACGCCCGAGCACGCCCTCTCCGACGCCGCGCAGCAGATCCCCGCGGCCGAGTTCGGGGCGTTCGTGCAGGACGTCGAGCGGCTCGTCCAGGTCAGCGGCCGCACGCCGAGCCGGTAGGCCGCCGTGAAGGTCGCGATCGCCGGCCTCGGGCTGATGGGCGGCAGCCTCGGCATGGCGCTGCGCGCCGCCGGCCACGACGTCACGGGCTTCGACGCGGACCCCGCGGAGGCGGCGCTCGCCGTCGAGCGCGGCTGCGCCGACCGCGCCGCGGACACGCTCGCCGCGGCCTGTGCGGACGCCGAGCTGGTGGTGGTGGCGACGCCGGTCTCGCAGATCGCGGGCGTGATCGCCGAGGCGCTCGCCGCCAGCCCGACGGCCACCGTCACCGACATCGGCTCGACGAAGGGGCAGGTGATGGCCGCGGTGCCCGCGGCGGGCCGCGCGCGCGTCGTCGGCGGGCACCCGATCTGCGGCTCGGAGGCGCACGGCGCCGCCGCGGCGCGGGCCGAGCTCTACGCCGGCGCGACCTGGTTTCTGACGCCGACCCTCGAGACGGAGCCGGAGCGGCTCGCGCAGGTGCACGCCCTCGTCGTCGCCGTCGGGGCGCGCCCCGTGGTCGTCGACGCGGACGCCCACGACCGCATCGTCGCCGTGACCAGTCACGTGCCGCACGTGCTCGCCAACGTGCTCGCCCTGCAGGTCGCGGAGGGCGAGGTCGACGGGCACCGCCCGCTCGACTCGACGGGCGGCTCGTTCCGCGACATGACGCGCGTGGCGGGCGCCAACCCGGCGATCTGGATCGACATCCTGCTCGACAACCGCGCCGCCGTGCTGGCCGCGATCGAGGACGCGCGCGGGCGCCTCGGGGAGGTCGCGGACGCGCTTGCGGCGGGCGACGCCGACTACCTCGAACGCTGGATCGGCGGCGCCCGCGAGGCGCGCCGCGAGACCCTCGCGCGCGCCCACCGCACGACCCCCGCCGAGCTCGTCGACCTGATCGCGACCGTCCCGGACCGGCCGGGCGCGATCTCCGCGATCGCGCTCGCCCTGTCGCGCAGCGGCATCAACATCGAGGAGTTCGCGCTCAGCCACATCTCGCCCGAGTCGGGCGGCGAGATCCGCATCGTCGTGGCCGGCGACGAGCAGGCCGACCGCGCCGTCGAGGTGCTGCGCGCCGAGGGCTGCGCGGCCTTCCGGGCCGAGCCGGGCGGCGCCGCGTGAGCGCGCCCTGGCACGTCGCCCCGTCGGGCCCGCTGGTCGGCGAGCTGGCCGTCAACGGCGACAAGTCCGTCAGCCACCGCGCGCTCCTGATCGGCGCCCTCACGGACGGCCCGGTCGACGTCGAGGGCTGGGGCGACTCGGCCGACACGCGCGCCACGCTCGAGGCGGTGCGCGCGCTCGGGGTGCGCGTCGACGACCACGGCCACGGCCGGCTGACCGTGCACGGCGTCGGGATGCGCGGCCTCAAGCCGCCGGTCGGCGCGATCGACGTGCGCAACGCCGGCACCCTGATGCGCCTCTTGACCGGCATCTGCGCGATGCAGCCCGCGGGCGTGTTCACGCTCGACGGCGACGACTCGATCCGCACGCGCCCGATGGAGCGCGTGGCCGCGCCCCTGCGCGCGATGGGCGCCGAGATCGAGACGACCGACGGCACGCCCCCTGTGACCGTGCGCGCCGGGGCGCCGCTGGCCGGGATCGAGCACGAGCTGCCCGTCGCCTCCGCGCAGGTCAAGTCGGCGATCCTGCTCGCCGGCCTCGGTGCCGACGGCCCCACCACCGTGGTGGAGCCGCAGCCGACGCGCGACCACACCGAGCGCATGCTGCGCGCCGCCGGCGCGCGCGTGACCACGACGGGCGCCCGCGTCCGCATCGAGCCCGCCGAGCGCCTGCGGCTCGAGCGGATCGAGGTGCCGGGCGACATCTCGTCCGCCGCGTTCCTGATCGTCGCCGCCACGCTGATCCCGGAGTCGCGCATCTTCCTGCGCGGCATCGGCATGGGCGCGGGTCGCACGGGCCTCCTCGACGTGCTCGAGCGGATGGGCGGGCGCGTCGCCGTGTTCAACCGCCGCACCACCGACGCGGGCGAGCCCGTCGCCGATCTCGAGGTCGCGCACGCCGACCTGACCGCCTCGTCGATCCGGCCGCAGGAGGTGCCGTCGCTCGTCGACGAGCTGCCGATCCTGGCGCTCGCCGCCTGCTGCGCGCGCGGCAAGACGCGCGTCCGCGGCGCCGGCGAGCTGCGCGTGAAGGAGTCGGATCGCCTGCGGAGCGTGCGCGACGCGCTCTGGCGCGTCGGCGGCCACATCGAGGTCGAGGACGACGGCTGGTTCATCCGCGGCGTGCCCGCGCGGCTGCGCGGCGGCGAGGTCGACCCGCACGGCGACCACCGCATCGCGATGCTCGGCGCCATCGCGGGCCTCTACTCGGAGGGGGGCGTCACGATCGCGGACCCCGCCGCGATCGACGTCTCGTTCCCCGGCTTCCGGGCGCTCGTCGAGGCCGCCACGGCGGTGCGCCGGTGATCGTCACCATCGACGGGCCGGCCGGCGCCGGCAAGTCCACCGTCGCGCGCGTGCTCGCCGCGCGGCTCGGCTACCGCTACCTCGATACGGGCGCGATGTACCGCGCCGTCACCCTCGTCGTGCTCGAGACCGGCGGCGACCCCGTCGACGTGGCGCGGGGCGGGGCGTGGACGGCGCGCCTCGACGACCCGGCGATCCGCTCGGACGCGGTCGACGAGGCGGTCTCGGGCGTCTCCGCCCGGC
>JAURLF010000115.1 GCA_030831375.1 Gaiellales bacterium
GCCCCGCCGAAGGCGGAGCCGATCACGACGCCGACCCGCTCCGGGTCGCCGACGGCGAGGCCGCTCTGCGCCCACGCCTCGCGGGCGGCGGCGATCGCCGTGACGGAGCAGCGGTCCATCTTGCGGGCCTCGCGCCGCTCGACCACGGACTCCGGGTCGAAGCCCTTCATCTCGGCCGCCAGCTTGACCTCGATGCGCTCCGGGTCGAAGCCCGCGATCGGCGCGACGCCGGACGTGCCGGCGAGGAGTGCCTGCCAGGAGGCCTCCCGTCCAAGGCCGACCGGTGACAGGATGCCGATGCCGGTGATGACGACGCGAGCGGCGCCGGGCGCGTCTCCAATCCCGGCCATGCGGTGATGCTAGCGTCTGCCACGATGGACGACGCCGCATACGACCGGCTCGAGCGGCTCCTGCGCGCGCACGGGCCGTCGAGCCGCGAGCGCGAGGCCGCCGACCTGTGGGCCGAGCTGGCGGGCGAGTTCGCCGACGTGGAGCGCGACCGGATGGGCAGCGCGATCGCCAGCGTCGGCCCCGCGGACGCCCCGGCCGTGCTGCTGCTCGGCCACATCGACCAGATCGGCCTGATCGTCACGCACATCGAGGACCAGGGCGTCCTGCGCGTGCGCGGCCTGGGCGGCTGGGACCCGCGCGTCCTCGTCGGGCAGCCCGTGCGCGTGCGCACGCAGGCCGGCGACATCCCCGGCGTGATCGGCAGCGTCCCGATCCACCTGCAGAAGGGCGACGAGCGCACGTCCGGCACCGAGATGAAGCAGCTCTGGATCGACATCGGCGCGACCGACGGCGACCACGCGCGCAGCCTTGTGCGCATCGGCGACGACGCGATCGTCGGAGCCGACCCCGTGCGCCTCGCAGGCCGACGGCTGACGTCCCGCGCCCTCGACGACCGGCTCGGCGCCTGGGTCGCGCTCGAGGCGCTGCGGCGCGCCGGGCAGGGGTCGCCGCAGGTGCGCGTCGTCGCGACGGGCTGCGTGCTCGAGGAGACGCTGGGCGATGGGGCGCGCCTCGTCACGGACCGCGTGCAGCCCGAGGCGGCGATCGTGATCGACGTCACGCACGCCGCGGACGTGCCGATGGTCGACCGAGGCGACACCGGTCCGCAAGCCCTCGGCTCCGGCCCCGTCCTGACGCGCGGCCTGGGCCTCGACGAGGGCCTCTTCGCGTCGCTCGCCGCCGTCGCGGAGGCGCACGGCATCCCGTACGGCGTCGAGGCGATGCCCGGCGGCGGCTCCACCCACACCGACGTCGACAACGCGCTCGACGCGGTCCGCCACCTGCGCGCGGGGCTGATCGGCCTGCCGCTGCGGCACATGCACTCGCCGGCCGAGGTCTGCGACCTCGGCGACGTGGAGGGCGCGGCCGCGCTGCTCGCCGCGTGGTGCCTCGCGGCCACCCCGGAGACGCTCGCGTGAGGCGGGCGGCCGGGGCCGCCCTGCTCTGCGCCCTCGCCGTGGCCCTCGGCGGCTGCGGCGCCCTCGAGGACCTGCGCGGCGGCGAGGAGACCATCGCGACCGTGCCCATGCCGCCCGAGGCCACCGACGTCGCGCCGGTGCTCGAGCCGGGCCGCGACGGCTGCAACCACAAGCGCCCGCCCGCCGCCGACGAGCCGCGCCCCGCGTTCGACGAGGCCCCGCCCTCCCCGCTGGCCGGACTCGGGCCGTGGACGGTGACGATGGCGACGTCCTGCGGTGCGATCCGGATCGAGCTCGACCCGGAGCTCGGCGGCGACGCGACGGCCGCGTTCGCCGCGCTCGCCCGCGCCGGCTACTACGACGGCCTGACGATGCACCGCGTCGTGCCGAGCTTCGTGATCCAGGGTGGCGATCCGGACGGCACCGGCGCCGGCGGGCCCGGCTTCACGGTCGAGTCGCCGCCGCCGGGGAACTATGCGTACCGCAACGGCGACGTCGCGATGGCGAAGGCCGGCAACGAGCCGCCGGGCACCGCCGGCTCGCAGTTCTTCATCGTGTCGACGGAGTCCGGCGCCGCCCAGCTCGAGCCGCTGTACGCCGTCGTCGGGCACGTCGTCGACGACGACTCCGCCGCCACCCTGCGCCGCATCGACGCGCTCGGCGTCGACGACGGGCCGCCGGTGGAGCCCGTCTGGATCTGGACGGCGCGTCTCGCCGAGGGCGGGTAGGATCCGTCCATGGCAGAGAACCCCTTCGGCTTCGGCGGCATGTTCGACCCGGACGAGCTCCAGAACGCGATGCGCCAGTTCGCGGAGCAGGCGCAGGAGAGCCAGAGCGTCGCCTTCGCCGACAACGCGATCCACCTGGCGGTGCAGATGACCACCGCGGCCGTCCAGCGGATCACGCCCACCGGGCCCCCGGAGGAGCAGGCCGCCCAGCTGCGAGCCGCGATCACGGTGATCTACCCCGAGTGCGTGGCCCTGGTGCGCGAGGCGCGACAGGGCCTCAAATAGCCACGCGCCCTTCCGGATACCGGCAAGTTCGCAGGGCCGCACCGGTGGCACCATCCGGGTCGTGGATCGAACCGCGCTCTGGGCCGTGACCACCGGCGGCGTCGCCGTCGCCCTGGTCCTCCTGATCGGCATCCTCGCCTCGATCCGCCGCGACCGACGGGAGCACGCATCACCCGCCGTTTAGCCGCATCGGCGGCGGGCCCGACGTGCGAGGATTCGGCCTCGTGAGCGCCCACGACATCCTCTGGATCGCACTCCCCGTCGTGGTCGTCACCGCGCTCGTGCTGGACCTCTTCGTCTTCCACAAGGCGAACGAGGCGATCCCGCCGCGGGACGCCTTCATCTGGACGGGAATCTGGGCCAGCCTGGGCCTGCTCTTCGGCGTCGCGATCTGGATCATGCTCGGCCCGACCGTCGGCACCGAGTTCTTCACCGGCTACCTGATCGAGTACAGCCTGTCGGTCGATAACGTCGCCGTCTTCGCGATCCTCTTCGCCGCGCTCGCGGTGCCGCCGGAGCTCCGCTACCGGGCGCTGTTCTGGGGCGTGATCATCGCGATCGGCCTGCGCGGCATCCTGATCGCGATCGGCGGCGCGCTCCTGAACCAGTTCTGGTGGATGACGTTCGTGTTCGGCGTCTTCCTGATCGTGACCGGCATCCGCATGGCCCGCCACACCGACACCACGGAGTCGCCGGAGGACAGCCGCATCCTGAAGACCCTGCGCCGTCTGTTCCCCGTCACGGACGGCTACCACGAGCAGGCGATCACGCTTGCGGAGACGGCCGAGGTCGGCAAGGACGCGCAGAGCGTCATCCCCGAGGTCTTGGCTGGGGTGCAGGACCTTGCCAGCGGCGTCCCGGCCGACGAGTCGGCGTTCGAGGCCAAGCCGGGGCA
>JAURLF010000116.1 GCA_030831375.1 Gaiellales bacterium
AGCCGCATCCTGAAGACCCTGCGCCGTCTGTTCCCTGTCACGGACGGCTACCACGGGCAGGCGATGACGGTGATGCAGGACGGGCGGCGCTACGTGACGCCGCTCTTCATCGCGCTCCTGGCGCTCGCGTTCTTCGACCTGATGTTCGCGGTCGACTCGGTGCCCGCGATCTACGCCGTCACGAAGGACCCCTTCATCGTCCTGGCCGCGAACGCCTTCGCGCTGCTCGGCCTGCGCACCCTCTACTTCGCGATCGCGACGTCACTCGAGCGCTTCGTCTACCTGCAGCCGACGCTCGCGATCGTGCTCGGCTGGGTCGGATTCAAGATGATCATCAGCCACTGGTTCCACATGCCGGCGCCGATCAGCCTCGCCGTCGTGCTCCTGATCCTGGGCGCGGGGATCATCGCGTCCGTCCGCAAGAACCGCCAGGCCGACGCCAGCGCCGGCCACTGAGCCGGGCTCAGTCGGCGCGCCGTTCCGGCGCCTCGATCGTGAGGCGCGGCAGGGCCCGGTCGAGCCAGCGCGGGATCCACCACGCGCGCCGGTCGAGCAGATGCATCAGCGCCGGGACCATCGTGAGGCGCACGACGAACGCGTCGAGGGCGATCGCAAGGCCGAGCGCGAGGCCGAACTCCTTGATCGTGCGGTCCACGCCCGTCAGGAAGGCGAAGAAGACGACCGACATGATGATCGCCGCCGCGACGATGACGCGGCCGATCGCGGCCACGCCGTCGGTGATCGCCAGGCGCGGGGCGTCCCCGCCGACGAAGGCCTCGCGGATGCGGCTGACGAGGAACACCTCGTAGTCCATCGACAGCCCGAAGACGAGCGCGAACACGATCACGGGCAGGAACGACTCGATCGGCCCGGTGCGGTCGAGGCCGATCAGCCCCATCCCGTAGCCCTGCTGGAAGACGAGCGTGAGGATGCCGAAGCTCGCCGCGCAGGACAGGATCGTGGTCAGGGCGGCCTTGATCGCGATCACGACGCTGCGGAACGCCATCGTCAGGATCAGGAACGTGATGCCGACGACGAACAGCAGGAACCACGGGATGCGCGAGAAGATGCGGGCGGAGATGTCCTCGAAGGCCGCTGTCGCGCCGCCGACGTAGGCGACGGCGCCGGTGCCCTGAAGCGCGCCCGGGATGACGTCGGCGCGCAGGCGCTCGACGAGCTCCGCGGTCTCCTTGTCCTGCGGGGCGCTGGTGGCGTAGGCGGTGATGATCGCGGTGTCGCCCGCCTCGTTCGGGATCGGCGGCGTCGCGAAGGCGACGCCGTCCGCGGACGCGATCGCCTGCTGCAGCTGCTCGACGGCGTCGGCGTCGCCCTTGGTGTCGACGGCGATCAGGAGCGGGCCGTTGAAGCCGGGCCCAAAGCCCTCGGCCAGCCAGTCGTAGGCGACGCGCTGCGTCGTGGTCTTGGGAGCCGAGCCCGCGTCGGCGGCGCCGAGCTGGATGCCGGCGACGGGGGCCGCGGCGAGCAGCATCACGGCGAGCGGCAGAAGCAGGAACAGCCGCGGGCGGCTCGTGACGAAGCGCCCCCAGCGGGCGACGGCGGTGCCCTTCTGGGCCTCGAGGGTGTCGTCGGGGACGCCGACGAAGGGCAGCTTGAGGCGGTCGACGCGGTGGCCGAGCAGGGACAGGACCGCCGGCAGCAGCGTCACGGCGACGGCCACCGACGTGAGCACGGTCAGGGACGCCCCGATGCCCATCTTGGTGATGAAGTCGAGGCCGATCGTGGCGAGGCCGACGATCGAGATGGCCACCGTCGTGCCGGCGAAGATGACGGCGCGGCCCGCGGTGGAGGCCGCGAGGCCCGCGGCCTCCTTCGGCGTCGCGCCCTCATGCAGGGCCTGCCGGAAGCGCGTGACGATGAACAGCGAGTAGTCGATGCCGACGCCGAGGCCGATCATGGTGGCCAGGATCGGCGTGATCGTGTTGAAGTCGGTGAAGCCCGCGGCGAGCGTGAGCGTGGCGATGCCGAGCCCGACGGCGAGCAGCGCGAGCACGATCGGCAGCAGCGCCGCGATCACGGTCCCGAACACGATCAGGAGCACGATCACCGCGGCGAGCAGGCCGAGCGCCTCGGAGGCGCCCTGCTCGGGCGGCTCCTGCACGGCGTTGCCGGTGAAGGCCACCTCGACGCCGCTGCCGTCCACGGCGGCGCGCACGTCCTCCTTGAGCTGGTCGATCGTGCCGGCCGGGAGCGTCCAGCCCTGCTGGTCGAACTGCACGTCGACGTAGCCGACCGTGCCGTCCTCGGAGATCTGGCCGCTGTCGGAGGCATAGGGATCGCCCGCGGCCACGATGTGCGGCACCCCCTTGGCGGCCGCGATCGCCGCGGCGACCGCCTTCTCCGCCGCGGGCGCGGCGAGGCCGTCGGGGGCCTTGAAGACGATCGTGGCGGAGTCGCCGGCGCGCGCCGGAAAGCGCTCCTCGAGCAGGTCGCCGGCGCGCTGCGCGTCCGAGTCGGGGATCGAGAAGTTGTTCTGGAGCTCGCCACCGAGGGTCTGCGCGCCCGCGATGATCGCGGCGATCACGAGCACCCAGACGCCGATCGCGCGCCACGGGCGGCGGGCGATCGCGCCGGTCAGCGCGCTGAGGGCGCCGCGGGAGGTGGGTGCGGGAGTCGACGACACGTCGGCGGAGAGCGCAGCGCGCGCACTCAGCGCACCGCGGCCCCTGAAGCGTGCCCGATGTGGCGGTGGGATGGGGCGGTTGAGGGGCTACCCCCGCGCCGGCTGCTCCGGTAGCGTGCCGGTGTGGCGCGCCGTCCCCGCATCGGCATCACCCTCGAGCTCGACGACCCGCTGCTCCTGCCCGTGGAGCGCAACCTGCGCGAGCCGCTCGTGCAGGAGGGCGCGATCGTGATCGCCCTGCCCCGCGACACGCCCCCCGACGCGGTGCCGGACCTGATCGCCGACCTCGACGGCGTGCTCGTGTCGGGCGGCGAGGACGTCGACCCGGCCCACTACGGCGAGGAGCGCCACCCGAAGGTGAACACGGTGCCGCCCGCACACGACGCCTTCGAGCTCGCGCTGTCGAAGGCCGCGCTCGAGCAGGGCGTGCCGATCCTCGGGATCTGCCGCGGCAGCCAGGTGCTGGCCGTGGCGGACGGCGGCGCGCTCGTGCAGGACGTGCCGTCGCAGGTCGATGACGCGCACACGCACATGGTCGACTGGAAGACCCTCGCCGAGGCCGAACCGGGCGAGCACTGGCACCCCGTGGAGGTCGAGCCGGGCAGTCGCCTCGCAGGCTGGATCGGCGACGGCGAGCCCCTGATCAACTCCTTCCACCATCAGGCCGTCGCGCGCACCGGCGCGCGCCTGCGTCCCGTGGCCCGCGCCGCGGACGGCGTGATCGAGGCCACGGAGAGCGCGCCCGACGCGCCCTATGCGGTCGGCCTGCAGTGGCACAACGAGTTCATGTGGCGTAGGGATTCTAGGTGGCTCGGACCGTTCGTGGATCTCGTGGCTGCTGCGAGGATTAGAGCCGAATCTCGCTAAACCGGTGTATTCGGCTGATGCGACTTACGGTCCACGATGCTGCGAAGAAGGCGATTCCCATTCGTGCGGGTCGCACTCAGACCTGGCGCTCGACGAGATCCCGGTAGTGACCGCCGAGCGCCATGAGCTCCTCGTGGCGCCCGAGCTCGACGACGCGGCCGGCGTCGACGACGGCGATCTGATCCGCATCCCTCACCGTCGAC
>JAURLF010000014.1 GCA_030831375.1 Gaiellales bacterium
CTGAGTGGGGCTAGTCCCCGCCGAGGTCGAACATCGCGTCGAGGTCGTGGCGCGAGTAGGCCCGGAAGGCCGGCAGGGTCTCGGTGCGCAGGGCGCCGTCGAGGCCGAGCAGGCCCGAGGTGACGAGCTCGGCCATCGCCTCGTTCGTCGGGACGCGCAGGACGGCGACGAGGTCGAAGCGGCCGGCGACGCTGTAGACCTCGGCGACGCCGTCGATGCCGGCGAGCGCCTCGGCCACCGGGCCGATGCGCCCGCGCTCGACGTCGACCAGGACGAAGGCCGTGACCATGGGGCGGAGCCTAGCGCGGCCGCGCCGGGGCTTGACGCCGGGGGCCGGTAAGTGGATACTGGATCCAATCCGACGCGAGGATGGCCCCCATGGCGACGACCGAGCAGGCTTCCACCATCGCGGCGCGCAGCGGCGCCGAGTTCCTCGCGGGGCTCGCGAACGACCGGGAGCGCGAGATCTGGATCGGCGGCGAGCGGGTCACGAACCCGCTCGAGCACGACAAGCTGCGCCCGGGCGCGGAGGCGATCGCCCGCGTCTACGACACGCAGCTCGCGCACGCCGAGGTCTGCCTCGCCCCGAACCCCGACGACGGCCGCCTCGTCAACCGCACGCACCTGATCCCGCGCACCAGGGAGGACCTGGAGCGCCGGCGCGCGTCGATGGAGATCATCAGCGCCGCGACGGGCGGGATGATGGGCCGCGTCCCCGACTACCTCAACGTCACGTTCGCCTGCTTCGCCGGCGCGAGCGAGGTGTGGGCGCGCCGCGGCAACGAGCGCGGCGCCGAGAACATCGTCGAGTACCAGCGGCTGATGCGCGATCGGGACCTCTCGACGACGCACGCGATCATGAATCCCGTCGCCGACCGCTCGAAGCCCGAGACGGAGCAGCTCGGCGGCGAGATCGCGCTGCACAAGGTCGGCGAGACCAGCGAGGGCATCGTCGTGCGCGGCGCCCGCATGCTGGCCACGCTCGCGCCCTTCGCCGACGAGATCTCCGTCTACCCGGGCTCCGACCTCAAGCCCGGCGACGAGCGCTACGCCGTCGCCTTCGCGATCCCGATGTCGACGCCCGGCCTGCGCTTCATCTGCCGCGACTCCTTCACGAAGCCCGGCAGCACCTTCGACTACCCGCTCAGCGCCCGCTTCGACGAGATGGATGCGGTCGTGGTCTTCGACGACGTCGTTGTGCCGCACGACCGCGTCTTCCTCGACGGCGACGTCGTCGGCTACTCCGAGGTCATCACCGACACGGGCTGGCGCGGCCACATCATGCACCAGGCCTTCACGCGGGCCTACGTGAAGCTCCTGTTCGCGTTCGGGCTCGGCCACGTGATGGCGGAGACCACCGGCGTCGTGCGCTTCGACCACATCCAGGAGAAGCTCGGTCAGCTCTGGAACATGGCCGAGCTGACGCGCTCCGCGCTCGTCGCCTGCGAGGCCGACTCGTACCTCGACGACCATGGCGTCTGGTACCCGCACGACCGGCCGCTGATGGCGCTGCGCGGCGAGATGCCGAAGTGGCTGCCCCGCGCCCACGAGCTCCTGCAGCTGATCGGCGGCGGCTCGTTCATGGCCACCCCGTCCGAGGCGGATTTCAACTCGCCGATCCGCGGCGACATCGAGAAGTATTTCATGGCCGGAAACGCGGACGCCGAGCGGCGCGTCAGGCTCTTCCGGCTCGCGTGGGACTACATCGGCTCCGACCTCGGCGGCCGCTCCGAGCTCTACGAGCGCTTCTACCTGTCGGACTCGTGGCGGATGACGCAGCTCGCCTACCGGATCGCCGACAAGACGGCGGCCGTGGACCTGGTCGAGCAGTTCCTGCATGATCAATAGGCGTATGCCTATTGAATCATCTGATCGATCGGCCTTCAGGGCCTCCCGCCGGCGCGGCGGACGAAGGTGGTCTGCAGCGGATTGTCGAGCCCGTTGATCAGGCGGATCGTCTGGCGCGGGCTCGGCGCCGTGTAGCGCACGCCCGGCTGCGGCGTGGAGCCGGGACCGCCGTCGTTGTACAGGGGGCGGTAGCCGTTGCCCCGGGCGGGGACCCGCACGGTGATCAGCTTCCGCATCGCGGCCTCGCTGCCCTTGAGGACGATGTCGATCTGGTTCTCGCTGTCGTCCTGCAGGCACCGGTTGAACTGCGCGGGCGCCGCCTTGACCGTCCGGTCCGCGATGCCGACCACGGTGATCGGCTCGCCGTCGATCCGGTACTCGTGGTTCGCGCGGATCAGCCGCACGAGCCGGCCCGACTGGGAGCGGGCGACCAGCTGGAAGTATCGGCGGTACTCGTTCGGGTACATCGCCCGCAGCCCGTCCGGCGAGAATGCGCCGCCGAGCGTCGCGATCCGCACCCGGTACTGCGCGTCCGCCGCGCCGAAGATGGCGACGCCGTGATTGGGCAGGAGCCCCCGCTTCAGGATCAACGGGCCGTTCTCGCCCGCGGTCGACATGCGCGTGAGCTTGGCGGCGATCATCCGCGGACCCGTCCACCGGGACGGGTCCGCCGGCTGGTCGTCATAGGGCGTGCGGTCGTTGGAGCCCGTCAGCCCGACCGCGCTGACCAGTCGTCCCCGCGGGCCGACGAGCTGCAGCGGGGTCGCGTCGGCGACGATCTCGACCGCAACGGGGTAGAGCGCCGCCGGGTCGCGCTTCGGCAGCCGGTTGCCCATCCGGTTGTCGTTGAGCACCACCGTCGTGCCCTCGTTGTACTCGAAGTTGGGGCCCACCGTCGCGTTCATGGGCGTGATCACGGTGCCGTCGCTGAGGGTCACCCGGAAGTCGCTGCCGTCGAGGGTGCTCGGCCGGGGCGGCCACGAGAACTGGACCTGCACGATGTCCATGTTCGTCTGGGTGAAATTCGGCCCCCACGCGGCCTGGTACTGCGCGGCGCCGATGGCGGTGGTGAAGGCCCAGGGCTTCGTGGACCAGTCGGCGCGCGCCACGCAGGTGACGTCGTCGTTCCAGGCCCCGCCGGCGGCGAGCACCGCGGCACGCGCCTGCTCGTACGTCTGCGCGCCGGGCGTGGTGTCGAACCCCGGCACGCCGATGATCTCCGAGAAGTTGAGGCTGACGCCCATGATCCGCGGCGTTGGCGCCCACAGGTCCGAGGCGATCAGGATGTCGCGGTGCTGCGCCTGGCCGACCGGGCCGTACTGCTGCGCGAGCGCCAGCCCGGGCGCGGCCAGCCCGAGCGCCGCGAGGACGCCGGGGAGGAGGATCCGCAGGAACGGGCGCGAGGCGGGCATCGGCGTCAGGCGGGGCCGAGGCCCTGGGCGATCACGGGCCCCGTCGACTCGCGGCGGGGCGTGAACCGCTCGGGGTCCGAGATGGTGGCCGTCGCGATCAAGTAGCCCGTGGCCATGCTGCTCACGCCCTTCCCGCGTAGGCGCCCACCGTAGCAGGCGGGCGCACCCTCACGGCGCCAGGTCCTCCCAGTCCGTCACCCCGTAGGTCACGGCCAGGAACACGCAGTCCGAGCCGGCCGCGGCGCCGTGGTAGTGGCGCTCGCCCGCGGGCGCGTCGACGAACGTCCCGGGGGCGAGATCGACTTCGCCGTCGGCGGTGCCGACGCGGCCCGTGCCCTCCAGCACGAGCAGCTGCTGGCCGCCCGGATGGCTGTGCCAGAAGGTGCAGGCGCCGTCGGCGAAGGCGACGCGGGCGATGTCGGGGCGCCCCTCGGCCTCCGCCTCCTGCAGCATCTCGAGGCGCACCGCGCCCGTGAAACGGCCGCCGTAGAGCTCCGACGCGCCGCCGCCCTCGTGGATCCGCATCCGACCGCCTCCTTCGACTCGCCGGCATCATGCCCGATTCCGCGGGTTGTCGCGGGTCGTCCGTGCGACCGGTTGACTAGGCTGCGGTCGTGGTCCCTCCCTCGCAGACCGGCGCGCCAGCGAAGTTTGTGTACGACCAGTCGGAGGGCTCCGCCGATATGCGCCCGCTGCTCGGCGGCAAGGGCGCGAACGTGGCCGAGATGCAGCGCATCGGCGTGCCTGTGCCCGATGGCTTCACCGTCACGACCGCGGCCTGCGTGGCCGCGATGGAGGCCGGTGGCGCCTGGCCGGACGGGCTCTGGGACGCCGTGCTCGAGCGGCTCGCCGCGCTCGAGGAGCGGACCGGTCGCCGGCTTGGCGACCCGGAGCGGCCGCTGCTCGTGAGCGTGCGCTCCGGCGCCGTCTTCTCGATGCCGGGGATGATGGACACGATCCTCAACCTCGGCATCAACGACGACGCCGTGCGCGGCCTCGCCGCCGAGTCGGGCAACCCGCGCTTCGCCTGGGACTCGTACCGGCGCTTCGTGCAGATGTTCGGGGAGGTCGTCCTCGGGGTGCCGTCCGACGACTACGAGCACGCGCTGTCGCAGCTCAAGCGTGCGCGCGGCGTGGCCTCTGACACGGACCTGACGGCCGAGGACCTCGAGGGGCTGGTGGGCACGTTCCGCGAGCTGACCGAGGCGGCCGCCGGCGCCGGCGCGTTCGGCGATGATCCGCGCGAGCAGCTTCGCCTGGCGATCGACGCCGTCTTCCAGTCGTGGCAGAACCCGCGCGCCGCCGTCTACCGACGCGCAAACGACATCCCCGACGACCTCGGCACCGCGGTCAACATCATGCAGATGGTGTTCGGGAACCTCGGCGAGACGTCGGGCACCGGCGTCTGCTTCACGCGCAACCCCGCCACGGGCGTGCACGAGCTGTACGGCGAGTTCCTCGTCAACGCGCAGGGCGAGGACGTCGTCGCGGGCATCCGCACGCCGCGCCCGCTCGCCGAGATGGAGGTCGCCCTGCCGGCCGCCTACGGCGAGCTCGTCGAGACGATGGCGCGGCTCGAGGCGCACTACGGCGACATGCAGGACATCGAGTTCACGGTCGAGCAGGGCCACCTCTACCTGCTCCAGACCCGCACCGGCAAGCGCACCGCGCAGGCCGCCGTCCGGATCGCGTGCGACATGGTCGCCGAGGGCGTGATCACCCGCGAGCAGGCGGTGCAGCGGATCGACCCGAAGCAGCTCGACCAGCTCCTGCACCCGACGATCGATCCGGACGCCCCGCGCGACCTGCTCGCCACGGGGCTGAACGCGTCGCCGGGCGCGGGCGTGGGGGAGGTCGTCCTCGACGCCGACACCGCGGAGCGCCGCGGCAAGGCCGGCGTCCCGGTGATCCTCGTGCGCTGGGAGACCACCCCGGACGACATCCACGGCGTGATCGCCGCGCAGGGCGTGATCACCGCGCACGGCGGCATGACGTCGCACGCGGCCGTCGTCGCGCGCGGCATGGGCAAGCCGTGCGTGGCGGGCGTCGACGGCCTGCAGATCGACACGGACGCGCGCACGATCGCGATCGGCGGGCGCGTGGTCGCCGAGGGCGAGACGATCACGATGGACGGGTCGACCGGCGAGGTCCTCGCGGGCGGCCTGCCGCTCGTGCCGCCGCGCTTCGACGATCACTTCCGCGAGATCACCGCCTGGGCGGACGAGATCCGGCGACTGCGCGTGCGGGCGAACGCGGACACGCCGGAGGACGCCGTGCGCGCCCGCGCATTCGGGGCCGAGGGCATCGGCCTGTGCCGCACGGAGCACATGTTCATGAGCGAGGACCGGCTGCCGAGCGTGCGCCGCATGATCCTCGCCACGGACGAGGATGAGCGGCTCGCCGCGCTCGCCGAGATCGCGCCGATGCAGCAGGGCGACTTCGAGGGGATCCTGCGGGCGATGGACGGCCTGCCCGTCACGATCCGCCTGCTCGACCCGCCGCTGCACGAGTTCCTGCCGAGCCTGCTCGAGGCCTCGCAGGAGGTGGAGCGGATCCGCGAGCACGGCGCCCCCGGCGACCTCGCCGCGGCCGAGGCGCTGCTGGGCCGCGTCAAGGAGCTGACCGAGGCGAACCCGATGCTCGGCACCCGCGGCTGCCGGCTCGGCCTGCTCTTCCCCGAGATCTATGCGATGCAGGCGCGCGCCATCGTCGATGCCGCGCTTGCCGTCAAGGCGGCGGGCGGCGATCCGCGCCCCGAGATCATGATCCCGCTCGTCGGCTTCGCCGAGGAGCTCCGCCGCATGCGCGAGCTCGTCGAGGACGTGGTGCGCGAGGAGACGGAGCGCGCCGGCGTCGAGTTCCCGATCCAGGTCGGCACGATGATCGAGCTGCCGCGCGCCGCCGTCGTGGCCGGGCAGATCGCCGAGCACGCCGACTTCTTCTCGTTCGGGACGAACGACCTCACGCAGACCGTGCTGGGCCTGTCGCGCGACGACGCGGAGGGCAAGTTCCTGACCCAGTACCTCGACGACGGCGTGATCGACAAGAACCCGTTCCAGACCATCGACGTCGACGGCGTCGGCGCGGTCGTGGCGATGGGCTGCGAGCAGGGCCGCGCCGCGAAGCCCGACCTCAAGCTCGGCGTCTGCGGCGAGCACGGCGGCGATCCGCTCAGCGTCGGCTTCTTCCACGACGTCGGGGTCGACTACGTCTCGTGCTCGCCCTTCCGGGTGCCGATCGCGCGCCTCGCCGCCGCGCAGGCCGCGCTCGACGCCTCCTTCAAGGACCGCTAGGCGCCCGTGTCCGCGACCCTGCACGCGGCGCTCGGGCCGGTCGACGCCGCGCCCGCCGACGTCGCGATCGTCGTCGACTGCATCCGCGCCACCACGACGCTCTCGCACGCGCTTGCCGCGGGCTACGGCGAGGTCGTCTGCGTCGGCGAGGTCGATGACGCCCATGCCGAGCGCCGCGACGGCGTCGTCCTCGGCGGCGAGCGCCACGGCGTCCGGATCGAGGGCTTCGACCTCGGCAACTCGCCCGCCGAGTACGCCGAGCCCCGCGGCGACGTGCTGGTCCTGACCACCACGAACGGCACGCGCGCGATCCTGCAGTCCGCGGCGGAGTCGGGCACGGTGCTGGTCGGGGCCCTCGTCAACGCGCAGGCCCTCGTCGACCGCGCCCTCGCCGCCCTGCCTGCCGACGGCACCCTCGTCGTCCGCTGCGCGGGCGTGCGCGGCGCCATCGCCCTCGACGACGTCTACGTGGCGGGCCTCCTGCTGGCCCGCGCCTCCGAGCGGCTCGGCGACGCGTTCGCGACGGACGCCGCGCGCGTCGCGACGGCCGTGGCGCGCGCCTACCCGGACCCGCTCGCGGCGCTCGCCGACTCGCAGAGCGCGCGCGACCTCGACGGCACCGGCCTCGAGCCGGACGTCGCGCGCTGCGCCGCGCTCGACACGCTGGTGGTGGCGCCGATCGTGACGGCGTCCGCGCCGGGCCGCGTCGTCGTGACGGCCTAGTCGCCGAGCGCGGCGGCGATCTCGGGCATCGTCTTCTGCACGGCCCGGTTGAACTCCGACAGGTAGCGGTCAACCGTGCCGTCGCCGTCGGCGAGGGTCTCCGCGTAGCCGTCGCGCATCGCGGCCAGCTCCTCCGCGGCCCAGTCGAGCTCGTCCGCGTAGTCGCCGTAGCGCTCCTCGACCTCGTCGCGGTCGGAGGTGCGGTACGCGGCGCGCGCCTGCCGGATCGCCTCCAGGCGATCGCCGTGGTCCTCGGCGAACACCTGGAGCTGGCGGTCGATCAGGTCCCCGAACTGCCTGCGTCGGAACATGCGGCTGATGCTAGCGGCACCCGCGACCCCGTAGGCTTCGGGAAATGCCCGAAACCGCCGCGATCCGCGCCCAGCTCCCCGCCGTCACCCGCCAGGCCTACTTCAACACCGGCACGTTCGGGCCGCTGCCCGAGCCCGCGGTGCGCGCGATGGCCGCGTACACCGAGGAGGCGCACCTCGAGGGCCGCATCGGCGACGCCAAGTACGCGCGCCAGGCCGCGATCGAGGCGGACGCGCGCGCGGCGCTGGCGCGCATGGTCTCGGCCCCCGTCGAGCAGGTCGCGCTCGCCCACTGCACCTCCGACGGCCTTAACCTCGTGGTCGGCGGGATCGACTGGGAGGCCGGCGACGAGGTCCTGATCGGCGACTACGA
>JAURLF010000117.1 GCA_030831375.1 Gaiellales bacterium
CCAGCGCCTCCTCCGTCTTCGACGGCACGAGCGCGTCGAGGAACTGCTCGATCTGGGGGGCGGGCAGGACGCCGGTGAACTCGTTCACGATCTGGCCGTCCCTGAACGCCTTGACGGCGGGGATCCCCTGGATCCGGAAGGCCATCGCGAGCTGCTGGTTGCGGTCCGTGTCGACCTTGACCAGCTTGACGGCGCCCTGGCGCTTCGCGACGGCCGCCTCGAGGATCGGGGCGAGCTGCTTGCACGGACCGCACCACTCGGCCCAGAAGTCGACGACGACCGGCTGCTGGTGCGAGGCCTGGATCACCTCGCGCTCGAAGTCCGCCTCGTTCACGTCGATCGCCATGCCGGCATCGTAGGACAGCCCGGGTCGTCCGCGGTGCGGCTGCCGCGGGCCGGCACCGGCGTATCCTGACCGCGTGGCGAGCCCCCGCGCCCCCATCCGCCGGCTGGCCATGGCGCGCGCGATCTCGGTCACGGGCTCGCAGGTCGCGCTGATCGCGCTGACGTACCAGATCTACGACGTCACGGGCTCCGCGGTGTGGGTGTCCGCCGTGTTCCTCGCCACCTTCGCGACGCTCGGGGTGATGACGCCGATCGGCGGCTGGCTCGGCGACTCGTTCGACCGGCGCACGGTGATGATCCTGTCCGACCTCGGCGCCGCCGCTGCGTTCCTCGCCCTCGCCTTCGCGTCCGAGCCGTGGGTCCTGATCGCGCTGGCGCTCGTGGCGACGCTGTGCGAGGCGCCGTTCCTGCCCGCGTCGCAGGCCGCGATCCCGAACCTCGCGGGCGATGAGGACCTCGCGTGGGCCAACGGGCTCGTCACGCAGGCCTTCAGCCTCGGCATCACCGTCGGGCCGCTCGTCGGCGGGGTGCTCGTCGGCGCGGTCGGCGCCAACCTCGCGTTCGCCGTCAACGCGGTCTCGTTCCTGGTCTCGGCGGTGCTCGTGTGGAGCGTGCGCGGCTCCTTCCAGGAGGCGCGCCCCGCACGGACCGCCCACCTGCAGGAGGTGCCGTTCAGCGAGGGCGTGCGGGTCGTCCTGCGCTCGCGGCTGCTGCTCCTGATCGTGGTCGCCGAGGTCGTCGCGTACAGCGTCGTCGGCTGGGCGATGGTCTCGGACGCGCCCCTCGCGGAGCTCTTCGATGCGGGCGCCCTCGGCTTCGCGGCCCTGATCTCGACGTGGGGGGCGGGCATGCTGATCGGCTCGTGGGCGGCCGGGCGGTGGATGGGGGAGCGGCCCGTGGAGCTGAAGGTGCTGATGCTCGGGATGGTCGTCGACGGCGTGATGATCGCCCTGATGGGCCTCAGCCCGCTGTTCCTGCTCGTGCTCGTCGTCAGCGTGCTCGGCGGCACCGCCTCGGGGTGCGTCAACGTCGCGCGCCAGCTGCTGCTGCAGCGCAACGTCGCCGACCGCCTGCGCGCCCGCGTCTTCGCGGTCGCCGAGCTCGTCGGCACCGGCTCGTTCATCCTTGGCCTCGCCTCCGCCGGGCCCGTGATCGAGGCGCTCGGCGTGCGTCCCGCGTACGTCCTGTCGGGCGTCGTGTTCGCCGTCGGCGCGCTGGTGCTCGTCCCGCTCGTGCGCCGCCCGCCGCCGCGCCCGGGCGCCGTCGCGGACGGCGGCTTGCCCTCCGCATAACATCTGTGCGACCATCCGCACGACCGTGCGACAAAGGGGGAAGAGGTGGCCATCGCCATCACGCCGACCGACATCCAGCAGGAGCTCGTCCAGCTCGCCCGCGACTTCGCGGCGAACGAGATCCGGCCCGTGGCCGCGCACTACGACGAGACGGAGGAGACGCCGTTCGCGCCCTTCCACAAGGCGGCGGAGATCGGCCTCACCTGCTACGACCTGCCCGAGGAGTACGGCGGCGGCGGCATCCTCGATCTCACCACCGCCACGCAGATCCACGAGGAGCTGACGTACGGCGACGCCGCGATCGGCAACTTCATCGGGTCGGCCTCCTTCTTCGGCGGCGTGATCGTGGAGCTCGGCACGGAGGCGCAGAAGGAGCGCTGGATCACGCCCCTGTGCGGCCCGCAGCCGAAGCTCGGCGCGCTCGCGACCACGGAGCCGCAGGCCGGCTCGGACGCGAGCTCGATCACGACGCACGCCAAGCCCGTCGACGGCGGCTACCTGCTGAACGGCTCCAAGACGTGGATCTCCAACGCGGGCGTCGCCTCCTACTACCTCGTGTTCGCCACCGTCGCGCCGGGCACCCGCTCGAAGGGCATCACCGCCTTCGTCGTCGAGGAGGGCGATCCCGGCTTCGAGGTCGGCAGCAAGCTGCACAAGCTCGGGCAGCGCGCGATCCCGACGCACGAGATCTTCTTCAACGACGTCCACCTGCCCGAGGACCGCCGCGTCGGCGACGAGGGCATGGGCTTCAAGGGCCTGATGCGCAAGTTCGACGAGTCGCGCGTCGTGCTCGCCGCCGGGGAGGTCGGGATGGCCCGCGCCGCCTTCGACTACGCCGTCGAGTACGCCACCGAGCGCGAGGCCTTCGGCGCCCCCATCCACGTCAACCAGGCCGTCTCGTTCCGGCTCGTCGACGTCAAGATGAAGATGGACCAGGCGCGCCTGCTCGTCCGGCATGCCGCGGCCCTCGCCGACGCCGGCGAGGATTTCGCGACCGAGGCGGCGATGGCGAAGCTGGCCGCCTCCGAGGCGGCCTGGTTCTCCGCCTGGGCGTGCTGCCAGACGCTCGGCGGCTACTCCTATTCCCGCGAGTACCCGGCGGAGCGCTGGCTGCGCGACGCCAAGCTCGAGGAGATCTGGGAGGGCACGAGCGACATCATGCGCCTGATCATCTCCCGCTCCCTGTTCCCCCGCGTCTGAGCCGCGCCGTCCCCGGAGGACCACCATGGACCTGTCCCTGAACGCGCGCGAGCGGGAGATCCAGGAGCGCTCCCGCCGCTTCTGCGACGAGCACCTGCTGCCCCTCGAGGTCCCCTGCGACGAGCAGGACGGCCTCTCGCCGGCCGAGCTCGCCCCGGCCTACGCGGCCGTGCTCGCCGAGCGGCTCAACGCGGTGAACATGCCCGCCGAGTGGGGCGGGCAGGGCATGAGCATCTTCGAGCAGGTGCTCTCGCAGGAGCAGCTCGGCCGCTCCACGAACGCCCTCTGGGACGTCGTCTGGCGGCCCGCCAACGTGCTGCGGTACTGCACCGACGAGCAGCGGGAGCGCTGGCTGGTGCCCGAGATCGAGGGTCGGCGCCGCTCCTGCTACGCGATCACCGAGGCCGACGCGGGCTCCGACCCGTCGACCCTGCAGACGACCGCCGTCCGCGACGGCGACGGCTTCGTCCTCAGCGGCGAGAAGTGGTACGTCACCGTCGGCGACGTCGCCGACTACCAGATCGTCGTGGCCGAGGTGCCCGGCGAGGGCCCGACATCGTTCCTGATCGACCGCGACACCGACGGCGTCGAGCTGCACCGCACGCCGCGCTACATGCACCACTTCGTCTACGAGCACCCGATCTTCCGCTACCACGACGTCCGGCTCGGGCCCGAGCACGTCCTCGGCGGCGTCGGCGAGGGCTACGACCTGACCAAGGAGTGGTTCATGGAGGAGCGGCTGATGATCGCCGCCCGCTGCCTCGGCGGTGCGGAGCGCTGCCTGGAGGACGCCTTCGCCTACGCGACGGATCGGGTCCAGTTCGGCGAGCGCATCATCGACTTCCAGGGCGTCTCGTTCCCGCTCGCCGAGTGCGTCGCCGAGATCGCCGCGGCCCGCGCCGTCACCTACCAGGTGGCGTGGGAGGTCACGCAGGGCCGCATCGACCCGAAGACCCTGCACGCCAAGGCCTCGGCGATCAAGCTGTTCGCCTCGGAGATGGCGAACCGCGTGGCCGACGCCTGCGTGCAGGTCCTCGGCGGGCGCGGCTACATGCGCGAGAACGCCGTCGAGCGGCTCTACCGCGACCTGCGCGTCGACCGCATCTGGGAGGGCACCTCCGAGATCCAGAAGGTCGTCCTCGTCAACGAGATGCGCAAGCGGGGCACGCGTGCGGTCGCGGCCTGGCCCGTGGAGGGCTGATGCCGCGCGCCTCCGTCGCCGAGCTGCGCCGTGGCGAGATCGTCGATGGCGCGATCCGCCTGATCGCCCGCGCGGGCTACGAGGCCACCACGATGCGCGGCCTCGCGGCCGAGCTGGAGGTGTCGACCGGCACGATCACGCACTGGTTCGCGACCAAGGACCACGTGCTCTCCGCGACCCTCGAGGAGCTCGCGGCGCGCTTCGCGGCGCGGATGGCCGCCGAGCTCGAGGGCGCCGACGGGGCCCGGGCGCAGCTGGTCGCGATCGGCGACGCCTCCGTCCCGGACACCCCGGAGCGCGCCGACGAGCAGCGCGTCTGGGGCGAGCTCGCCGCGCGCGCCGCGCGCACGCCCGCCCTGGCGGTGCTGCACGAGCGCCTCTACGCGGGCTGGCGCCGGCAGATGGAGCGCGCCGTCCGGGCCGGGGCCGACGGGGGCGAGCTGCGCGTCGCCGACGCGCCCGAATGGGCCCGCACGTACGCGGCGCTCCTCGACGGGCTCGGATCGCACGCGCTCCTGCACCCCGATTCGGTCACGCCCGCGCGGATGCGCGCGGCGATCCGGGCGCACGTCGACGCGACGCTCGGCCCGGCCGCCTGAGTCAGCGCAGCTGGTCCGCGAACTGCACGGCGGTGCGCGCGGAGATCCCGTGGCCCTGCACCGCGAAGCGCATCGCCTGTGCCTCGAGGTCGTCCGGGACGGAGCCGAGCCGCTCGAACGCGAGGTGGCGGCAGATCGCCAGGTAGCCGGCCTTGTCCTGGCGGGGGAAGCGCACGCGCCGGCCGAAGCGGGCGGCGAGCGCCGCCTTCTCCCCGACCATCTCCTCCGCGTCGACGTCGTCGGCCCGCTCCGCCAGCGAGCCGTGCGTGAGGTTGAGCCGGTTCGAGGTCGCCCACACGATCACGTTCGGGGGCCGCTCGACGACGCCGCCGTCGAGGGTGGCGCGCAGGACCCGGTCGAGGCGCTCGCCGTCGTCGACGACGAGGTCGTCGAGGAAGAGGATGGTCCGCGGGCCGTCGCGGAGCTCGATCAGCGCGGCCTCAACCCCGTCGAGCTGGTCGCGCTCGACCTGCACGAGCCGGATGCCCTGGTCGGCGTAGGCGGCGGCGCAGGCCCGCACGGCGGCCGACTTGCCGGTGCCGGGTGGGCCGTGCAGGAGCGCGTCGTTGGCGGGCGCGCCGTGCAGGAACGCGCGCAGGTCGTCGAGGAGCGGCGCGCGCTGCTGCTCGTGGCCGACGAGGTCCTCGAGGGCCGTGCGGTCCGGGGTGGGAATGCCGATGAGCCCGCCGTCGACCCAGCGCAGCACGCGGCTGATGGCGAGCGCGCCGGTGCCCTCCGCGGCGTGGAACGCGGCCAGGTCGGGGGCGGCCGTTGCCCAGCCGTCGCCGCCGGCGAGGCGGTCGACGAGCGCGAGCGCGGCGACGGGGATCGCGTCGCGCTCCGGACGGGTGAGGGCGCGGCCGCCGAGGGCCGCGTCGAGCCCGTGGCGGGCGAGCAGGCGCGCGGCGTCGCCGTGGGCGAGCGCCTCGAGCCGCTCGAGCTCCGCGCCGGCGAGGGCGATGCGCGGGTCGCCGGGCTCCATGCCGCGGCGGGCCGCCACGGCGAACGGCCCCTCGGAGGCGACCACGGCGAGGGCGATCCCCTGCGCCGCGGGCAGCTCCAGCGCCAGCGCGGCGCGGGCGGCCTCCGCGGCCGCGACCTCGTCGTCGGGGGCCTCGGCGAGGTCGAGCAGGGCCCCCACGAGCGCGTCCTCGTGCAGGTCGGCGTAGGCGACGAGCAGGCTCAAGGCATCTGGCGCTGCGCGGTCCGGCCCGTGCGGCGCAGCGCGACGCCGTTGAGGCAGTCGAGGATCACGCGGTGGCCCGCCATCGCGGTGATCGCGGCGTGGTCGTAGGGGGGCGAGACCTCGACGAGGTCCATCGCGCAGAGGTCGAGCGACGAGGCCACGGCCAGGACGGCGCGCTTCAGCTCGCGCGTCGTCAGCCCGCCGGGCTCCGGCGTGCCCGTACCCGGGGCGTAGGCCGGGTCGAGGACGTCGATGTCGACCGTCAGGTACGTGCGCGGGGCGCGCTCGGCCGCGAACGCGATCGCCTCCGCGACCACCGCGGGGAGGCCGCGGTCCTCGACCTCGTCCATCGTCGTCCAGCGCATGCCGTGCTCCCGCATCCAGTCGAACTCGGGCGGCGTCGGCCACGTGCCGCGCAGGCCGATCTGGAAGATGCGCGAGCCGTCGAGCTCGCCGCGGTCGATCGCGGCGCGGAACGGCGTGCCGTGCGGCGGCTCGCCCGAGGCCGGGTCGCCGGTGTCCGCGTGCGTGTCGAAGTGGATCACCGAGTAGCCGTCGGACCCGTACTGGGCGTGGAGCGCCCGCAGCATCGCGTGCGACAGCGAGTGGTCGCCGCCGATCACGACCGGGAGGGTGCCGGCGCCGAGCGCGAAGCCGACGGCCTCGGCCAGCAGGTCGTGCGAGCGGGGGATGTCGCCTGCGTTGACGTCGATGTCGCCCCAGTCGACGATGCGCAGCGCGGCCAGGGGGTCGATGCCGGCGTGCACGCTCGGGCGCTCGCCCATCGCGTTGACGTCCTCGCCCTCGCGGACCGCCTGCGGCCCGAAGCGGGTGCCCGGGCGGTACGAGACGGCCTCGTCGAAGGGCGCGCCGATCACCACGACGTCGGCCGCGGCGACCTCCTCGCGGCTCGTCGCCGGCGGCACTCCGCAGTACGTGCGCAGGATGCCGAAGTAGGCCCCGTACGAGCCCTGGACGGGGTCGCGGGGCTCGCTCACCCCTCCGCGATCTCCCAGTCGTTCTGGACCTCGGCCGTGGTCGAGGCCGAGATGAAGCAGTCGCGCTCCGCCTTGCCGATCAGCTCGCGGGCGCGCTCGGCCTGACCCGCCGCCACCGTCACGCTCGGGCGCTGGTGCACATGCACGAAGGCGTAGCGGCCGTCCTCGACGCGGCGCATGACGGTGCCGCCGATCGAGGCCGAGTAGCCCGTCACCTCGACGCCCTTGTGCTCGGCGTGCGCGAGGAACGAGATCATCGTGCAGGACGCGAGGCCCGCGAGGAACAGCTGCTCGGGGCTCCAGCGCCCGGCCTCGCCCATGGGGAAGTCGCTCGGCGGGCCCGACAGGATCAATGGCAGGTCGCCGCTTGAGAGGGTGGAGGCGCGGCGGCCGTCCCAGGCCACGTCCACCTCGTACTGGAATTGCTTGGAGCTCTGCACTGACGGCATGGTACCCGCAGGCCGGGGAGCGCCGCCATCCGAATCGGTCTGTGCAAGGGTTCCCCCCACGGCGGGAACCGCCGCGCGGACCGGACGGGCTGGCCTACCATCCCGCCGAACCGCCCCGCCCCCGGGAGACCGACGTGGAAGCCTCGAACACCGACAACGAGACCGAGACCGAGCCGGCCGCCGAGGCCGTCGCGGAGCAGGAGGCGCCCGCCGCCGAGGAGGCCCCGGCCGTCGAGGCCGAGGCGCCCGCGGACGCGCCGGCCGCCGAGGAGGCGCCCGCCGCGGAGTCCGCGGACGAGGCCCCCGCCGCCGCGGCCGAGGAGGACGAGGCCGAGCCCGAGCCGATGGACGCCGAGACCGAGGCGGAGATCGCCGCCGAGTTCGAGGGCGAGGCCGGCGAGGAGTACGAGGCCGCGGCCGAGGCGGCCGCCGTCGCCGTCGCCACGGGCCCCGTCGTCGCCCGCGTCTACATCTGCAAGCACGGGCATCGCACCGTCTCGCTGTGGTCGACCCCGGAGACCTGCCTGCGGCGGGTCAAGGGCCACGTCTGCGGCGAGGGCCTGGTCGCCCTCGCGGACGCGCCGCCGGACGCCAAGGAGAAGATGCTGAACCCGCTGAAGGCCTCCAAGAAGGCCGCGAAGAAGTCGTGATGGCCGGCGTCAGCCCCACCACCGACCCCCGCTCGTACAGCTGGCTCGACCCCGTCTCCGACGAGGAGGCGGGCCGCATCGTGTTCTCGCCGGCCGGCGAGATGCTCGACGACGGCGACTGGTACCTGGACGCGACGAGCCCCAAGCGCGGACCCGTGCTGGCGCTCGAGGGCGAGTTCGTGCCGCGTCAGGGCATGTACATCCGGCGCTCCAAGGTCGGCGAGGAGCTGTGGGGCCGCCTCACGCTCGCCGCCGCCGGCAAGCTCTAGCGCCTCGCGGCACTCCACGACCCTCCGTGGGCCGGCGTCCGGTATCGTGCGAAACGCCCGCTGACCCCGCGATCAGGAGCGTCCCCCGCAGATGAGCACCACCGAGGCGACCCCCGCACCGCCTGCCCGCGGCACCGGCGACGTCGTCGCCGCCACCGACCTGACCAAGGTCTACGGCGAGGGCGAGTCCGAGGTGCGCGCGCTCGACGGCGTCACGATCTCCTTCCCGCACGGCCAGCTCGCCGCCGTGATGGGCCCGTCGGGCTCCGGCAAGTCGACCCTGATGCACATCCTCGCCGGCCTCGACCAGCCGACGTCGGGCAGCGTCATCGTGGACGGGACGGAGCTCGCCGGCCTCAACGACCAGAAGCTGACGCTCCTGCGCCGCGAGAAGATCGGCTTCGTCTTCCAGTTCTTCAACCTGCTGCCGATGCTGACCGCGCGGGAGAACATCGAGCTGCCGATGCGGATCGCCGGCGCCTCGCCGGACCCGGCGTGGCAGGACACGCTGATCGACGCGATCGGCCTCGGCGACCGCCTCTCGCACCGCCCGTCCGAGCTCTCGGGCGGCCAGCAGCAGCGCGTCGCCGTCGCCCGCGCGCTGCTCTCGCAGCCCGCGGTCGTGTTCGGCGACGAGCCGACCGGCAACCTCGACTCGAGGACGGGCGCCGAGGTGCTGCAGCTGCTGCGCCGCGCCGTCGACGAGTTCGGGCAGACCGTGATCATGGTCACGCACGACGCGAGCGCGGCGTCGATCGCCGACCGCGTCGTGTTCCTGCGCGACGGCAAGGTCGTGCGCGACTCCGGCCGGATGTCGGCGTCCGAGATCCTCGACACGATCAAGACGCTGGAGTAGGGGATGCTGCGGCTCGTCCTGCGCGGCCTCGCGACCCGCAAGCTGCGCTCCGCCCTGACCGCGATCGCGATCCTGCTCGGGGTCACGATGATCTCCGGCACGTTCGTCCTCACGGACCAGATCGACCGCGCCTTCGTGCAGATCTTCGAGCAGGGCAACGCCCAGATCGACGTCGTGGTCAAGGACCGGCCGCCGTTCGAGGACCAGCAGACCGAGGTCTACCTGGACGCAGACGTCGTCGACCGGGTCCGCGACGTCGAGGGCGTGGCGCTGGCCGAGCCGTTCCTGCAGGTGCAGGGCTACCTCGTCGCGAACGGCGAGCAGCTCGTCAGCCAGGGCGGCGCCCCGAACTTCGTCTTCTCCAGCCTGCCGCAGGCCATGAACCCGTACACGCCGGTCGCGGGGCGGCTCCCGGAGGCCAGCGGCGAGGTCGCCGTGGCGAAGGAGATCGCCGAGCAGGGGGGGCTCGAGGTCGGCCAGGCGGCGCAGCTGGCGACGCAGGCCGGGGCGAGGGACGTCACCGTCGTCGGCATCCTCCAGTTCGGCGACGGCACGACGTCGCTCGGCGGCTCCACCTCCGTGATCGCCCCGCTCGCCGACGTGCAGGCCTGGTGGTCGCTCGACGGCAAGGCCAGTTACATCTACGCGAAGGCGGCCGACGGCGTCTCCGAGGACGAGCTCGCCGGCCGCGTGCGTACGGCCCTCGACGACCCCGGCCTGATCGTGCAGACCGCCGCCGAGGACTCGGCGGAGCAGGCCAGCGAGCTGAACGCCCTGATCGGGCGGCTGATCCGCTTCGCCCTGCTCGGCTTCGCCGGCGTCGCCGTCCTCGTCGGCGCCTTCATCATCTTCAACACGTTCTCGATCACGGTCGCGCAGCGCACCCGCGAGTTCGCGATGCTGCGCACGATCGGCGCCAGCCGCCGCCAGATCCTCGGCACCGTGGTCGGCGAGGCGTTCGTGATCGCGCTCGCCGCGACCCTGGTCGGGCTCGTCTGCGGCCTCGGCTTCGCGTGGGGCCTGAACCGCGTCTTCGAGCTGGTCGGCTTCGGCCTGCCCGCCACGGGTCTCAGGATGCCGTGGCAGACCGTCGTCGTCTGCCTCGTCGTCGGCATCGGCGTGACCGTCCTCGCCGCGATCGGCCCGGCGCTGCGCGCCACCCGCATCGCGCCCGTCAGCGCGCTGCGCGACGGCGCCGCGCCGCCGCGCGGCCGGCTCGCCCGCCTGACCCCCGTGATCGCCGTCCTGATCGGGGTCCTCGGCGGGGCGGCGCTCGCCGCGGGCCTGACGCAGGACATCGCGACGGAGCAGCGCCTCGCGACGCTCGCGGCCGGCGCGATCGCGATCTTCATCGCCGTCGCGATCCTGTCGCGCTACATCGTGCGGCCCGTCGTGCACGCCGCCGCGCCGCCGATCACCGCCGTCGCCGGCGGCGTCGGTCGCATCGCCGCCGAGAACACGGGCCGCAACCCGGCGCGCACCGCGGTGACCGCGGCGGCGCTGATGATCGGCATCGGCCTCGTCGTGTTCGTGACCATCTTCGTCGGCGGCCTGCGCGAGTCGTTCACGGGGGCGATCGACGATTCGCTCGAGTCCGAGCTGATCGTGACCGCGCAGGGCTTCGGGAGCCCGCTTCCCGCCGAGGTGCTGCCCGCGGTGCGCGCCGTCGAGGGCGTCGCGGTGGCCTCGCCCGTCGGCGGCACGCCCGCCCAGATCGGGCCCGGCACGTTCGCGCTGATCGGCGTCGACCCGGCCGACATCGACCAGGTCTACTCGTTCGACTGGGAGCAGGGCGACGACGCCCTGATCGCGCAACTCGGCGCGGACGGCGCGGTCGTCGAGGCGAACGTCGCGTCCGACCTCGGCGTCGGCGTGGGCGACAGCATCGACGTCGTCTCCATCACCGGCGCGACGGCGACCTTCGAGGTGCGGGGCCTGTACGCCGACGAGCAGTTCCTCAACGGCGTCACCATCACGCAGGAGGCGCTCGGGCCGCTGCTCCAGTCGAACGCCACGGGCATCAACACGCTGTTCGTGAAGGAGGCCGAGGGCGCGGATTCGGCGGCCGTGCAGGCCGCCGTCGAGGCGGCGCTCGAGCCGTTCCCGACGGCTCAGGTGCAGTCGAACGCGGAGATCAAGGAGCAGATCGAGTCCGGCGTCAACCAGCTCTTGGTGATCTTCTACGCGCTGCTCGCGCTGAGCGTGATCATCTCCCTGTTCGGCATCGTCAACACGCTCGTGCTCTCGATCTTCGAGCGCACCCGCGAGATCGGCATGCTGCGCGCCGTCGGCACGACGCGACGCCAGTTGCGCCGCATGATCCGCTGGGAGTCCGTGATCACGTCGATCATCGGCGGCGTCCTCGGCGTCCTGATCGGGATCCTCTTCGGCTGGGTCACCGCGCAGGGGCTCGAGGCGGAGGGAATCGTCTTCATCCTGCCCGTCGGCACGCTGCTGCTCTTCCTGGCGCTGTCGATCGTGGCGGGCGTCGTGGCCGCGATCCTGCCGGCGCGGCGCGCCGCGAAGCTCGACGTGCTCGAGGCGCTGCAGTACGAGTAGCCCGGATCGCGGATGATTCCCGCATGGGCACCATCCTCGTCACCGGCGCGACCGGCTTCCTCGGCCAGGCGCTCGTCCCGCTGCTCGTCGCCGAGGGGCACGCGGTGCGCGTCCTCGAGCGCCGGCCCGGCTCCGCGCCGGACGTCGCCGGGGTCGAGCGGGCCACGGGCGACGTCACCGATCCGGCCTCGCTCGCCCGCGCGCTCGACGGCGCCGACCGCGTGATCCACATGGCGGGCCTCGTCTCGCACGCGGAGGCCGATCGCGAGCGCCTGATGCGCGTGAACGTGGGCGGCACCGAGAACGTGCTCGCCGCGGCACGGACCGCGGGCGTCGCGCGGGTCGTGCACGTCTCGTCGATCGCCGCCGTCGGCACCACGCCCGACCCCGCGGAGCCGCTCGACGAGGACGCGCCGTACTCGGCCACCGCCGCCTCGTACCCGTACTCGCTGTCGAAGCGCCTCGGCGAGCAGGCCGCGCTGGCCGCCGCCGCGCAGGGCCAGGACGTCGTCGTGGCCAACCCGGGCCACGTGCTCGGCCGCGGCGACGTCAACGGCATCTCCACGTTCCACATCCGCAAGATCCTGACCGGCGAGCTGCGGCTGACCCTGCCGGGCGGCATCACCTACGTCGACGTCGGCGACGTCGCCGACGGGATCGTGCGCGTCATGGAGCGCGGGCAGGCGGGGCGCCGCTACATCCTCGGCTCGGAGGACGGCAGCCTGTCCCACATGGAGCTCGCCCGCCGCGTCCTCGCGATCGCGGGCATCGAGCGGCGCATGCTGCCCCTGCCGGGCGCCCCGACCGCCCTCGCCGGCCGGCTCGCGCAGCGGATCGGCATCCCGCTGCCCGTCGAGGCGACCGAGCTCGACGCGGCCCGCCACTGGTGGTTCTGCTCGTCCGCGCGGGCCGTCGACGAGCTCGGCTACGCGCCGCGGCCGATCGACGAGGCGCTGCGGGACACGGTCGACTGGTACCGCGAGCTCGGCGCCATCTGACGTGCCGGGGCCCGAGATCGCGCTCCTGTGGGCCGCGTCCTTCGTGGTCGGCATCGCCTGGCAGTGGCGCTCGCCGCACACCGCGGCGCCGTGGAACAAGCGCATCTTCGGCTTCTACTTCAACTTCTTCGCGCCGATCGTGGTGCTGTTCGCGTACACCGTGGTGCCCGCGGACGCCACGACGCTGCTCGGGCTGGCCGCCGTCATCGCCGCCTCCTGGATCGTGCTCGTGCTCGGGCTCGGCTACGCACGCGCCGCGGCCCGCAGCCGCGGCGAGCAGGGCGCGCTCGCGCTCGGCTGCGGCTTCACGAACACCGTCACCCTCGGCTACCCCGTGGTCAGCGCCGTCTTCGGGCCCGCGGGCCTGGCGCTGCAGGTGCTGTTCGCCCAGTTCATGTACCTGATCCCGATCGTGTCCGTCTCCACGACGATCGCCGCCCACTACGGCAACGGCACGCGCCCGCGCGACTGGCGCGGGATCGCGCGCCAGATCGCCAACGTGCCGCTGATCTTCGCGGTCATCGCCGTCGCGATCCGCCTGACCGGCTTCGACCTCGAGCCGTACGTGGCGGCGCCGACCGACTGGGTCGTGTTCCTGATGGGCCCGATCGGGTTCCTCGAGCTCGGCCTCGCCCTGCCCCTCGAGCGCATCTCGCACGACCTCGCGGACCTCTGGCGCGCCGCCGTGCCGATCCTGATGCGGCTCGGGATCGCCCCCGCCGTCCTGTTCGCGATCCACCTCGCGACGGGGATCGACATCCCCGGCGTCTACTACCTGTCGATCGCGATGCCGGCCGCCTTCCACACGCTGATCCTGGCCCGCGTGTACGGCCTGCCCGGGGCGATGATGCGCCTGATCGTGGTCATGTCGACCGTGATCATGGTCTCGGCGATCGTGATCGGGCTGGCCTTCTTCGACTAGGCCGGCGGCGGCGCGAAGAACGATTCGGGCAGCTGGCGCAGGGTCGCGCCGCAGTCGGTGCTGCCCTTGCTCTTCGGCTTCGCGCGGTAGCCCGGGCCGATCATCGCCGCCTGGTCGCGCAGGGCCCGGGCCTGCGCGGCGGAGAAGCCCGTGCCCCACTTCATCGTCTTGGGGTTGTAGCCCTCGGCGCCGAACGGGAACATCGGGCCCGAGATGACGATCTGCACGACGGGCGTGAGGCCCGGTCCGATCGCCGTCAGCCGGTACCTGCGGATCTTCGAGATGCCGTTGCGGCTCTTCGAGCCGCCCTTCTTCGAGATCTCGTAGCAGAACGTGCCGTTCGGGGGCTGGGTCAGGACGCCCATGATCCGCCGCCAGCCGGGGCCGTAGTCGGAGTCGAACGTGTCGATGTAGACGTTGCGCCCGTACACGTCCGTCGGCGCGCCGTAGCGGTTGCCGGGGCCGTAGACCCCGTAGCCGCTGAAGGTGAGGGAGCCGAAGATCAGCGGGTAGTGCTTGCGCTTCAGATACCCCTGGTAGCCGCCGGGGCTGAACTTCGACCAGCGCGTGTACCCGAGCAGCTGGGGGGCGCCGGTGAAGGCCTGCTCGCCGAGGGGCGGGAGGTTGAAGCCCGGGACCGTCGGCGGGGCGTTCCGATGCGCCCAGGAGGGGCGCCCGGTGGCGGCGGCGTCGTCCGTCCACGTCGAGACGTACAGGGTCAGCCCGTTCTCGCCGGGCGTGCCGCCGAAGTCCGTGACCTTCTTGGCGACCCGCTGCACGACCCAGGACCGGGACCAGCGGCTCTCGGCCACCCGGCAGAAGGCCCCCTTGGCGAACGACGGATCCATCCCGTCCCACGGGCCCCACGGGCAGGCCCTCGTCGACGTGGCCTTGCGGACCGCGGCGACGGGCTCCTCGTTGGCCGCGACGACCCGGGTGCCGCCGTAGGCAACCTTCGCGTCCCGGGCACCCGGATCGGGGCCGTAGACGGTGACGGTGCGCGGGTCGCCGTTCATGTCGTGGAAGCCGATGACGAGGGTCGAGCGCCGATCCCCGTCGACGACGACGTCCATCGGCTCGCCGGCGACCGCCCGGGTGCCCCGCCCGGTGCGGCAGGACGGCAGGGCCGCCGACACGGGTGCCTCGTCGGGGGCGACCAGGCGGGCCTGCAGCCCCTTCGCCGCGGGGCTGCACGGGTACGTCACCTCGACCGTGATCGGCTTCGACGGGTCGGCCGTGCCGACGTCCTGCGCGCCGTGCGCGGTTGCGGTCGCCGCGAGCAGGACGAGCGGGCAGAGCAGGGCGAGGAGACGGCGGACGGGGGGCACCGACCGATCATAGGCCCCGTCCGCGCGGGCGGAGCCGGGCCTCAGGACATCGGGATCTGCCGCAGGATGTGCGGCTCGACCCGGTCGAAGATCTCGTCGAGCGACTCGCCGGTGATCGTGAGGCCGTGGTTCTTGAGGCCGATGATCGCGTGACCCGGGTCGGGCTGGATGCGCACCAGGTCGGCGACGGCGTCGGCCAGCTCGGCCGTGCCGCACGGGTAGTTGATCTCCGTGGCGTCGACGCCCTCGACCCACGCGTGCACGTGGATGATCGCGCCGACGGTCGGGTGCTCGCGGTAGATCTTGAAGTGCTCGATCGCGTCGACGGACACGCGGCGCGGCTCGATGCCGGGCGGCACCGACATCACCATCGCCTGGCGCTCCGCGTCGTAGTCGGTGACGAGCAGCATGTCGCGGCCGATCTCCCGCAGGTTCGACTTGTCGACGCCCGAGGCGCTCATCCAGAAGCGCAGGTCGTCCTTGCGGGCCGACAGGTTGCCGTACGACAGGCCGCCGATCGAG
>JAURLF010000118.1 GCA_030831375.1 Gaiellales bacterium
AGGCTGGGCAGGAAGGCGCCCTCGATCCCCAGCCGGTGGCCGTGGGAGACCGCGCGCCGGATCACGCGGCGCAGGATGTAGCCGCGCGACTCGTTCGCGGGCAGGACGCCGTCGGCGGCGAGGAAGGTCATCGCGCGGCCGTGGTCGGCGAGGACGCGCAGTGCCTTCGTCTGGGCGCCGCCCGCCGCGTAGGAGGCGCCGGTCCAGCCCTCGATCGCCTCGATCATGGCCCGGAACGGGTCCGTCTCGTACACGGAGTGCACGCCCTGGAGCAGCGCGGCGACGCGCTCCACGCCGGCGCCCGTGTCCACGCACGGGCGGGGCAGCGGCGTGAGGCCGCCGTCCGCGTCCTGGTCGTACTGCATGAAGACGAGGTTCCAGAACTCGAGGAAGCGGTCGCAGTCGCAGCCGGGCGCGCAGCCCTCGGGGCCGGCGGGGCGGCCGCAGCCGTGCTCGGGCCCGCGGTCGTAGTAGAGCTCGGTGCAGGGACCGCAGGGGCCCGTCGGGCCGGCCTGCCAGAAGTTGTCCTTGCGGCCGAGGCCGACGATGCGCTCCGCGGGCACGCCCCGGTCGAGCCAGAGCCCGCGCGCCTCGTCGTCGCCGGGGACCTGATCGTCGCCCTGGAAGACGGTGATCCAGACGCGCTCGGGGTCGATGCCCCAGGCGCCGGTGACGAGGCTCCACGCGAACTCGATCGCGTCGGCCTTGAAGTAGTCGCCGATCGAGAAGTTGCCCATCATCTCGAAGAAGGTCAGGTGGCGGGCGGTCTTGCCGACCTCGTCGATGTCGGTCGTGCGGAAGCACTTCTGCGTCGACGTCAGTCGCGGCGCCGGCGGCGCCTCGACGCCGAGGAAGTACGGCTTGAAGGGCTGCATCCCGGCCGTGGTCAGGAGCACGGACGGGTCGAGCGAGGCGGGCACGAGGCTCGCCGAGGGCATGACGCGATGCTCGCGCGCGGCGAAGTGGTCGCGGAACGCGGCGCGGATCTCGTGGGCCAGCATCAGGCCGGCAGGGTACGCGAAATCGCGGCGCGGACCCGTCAGCCCGCGACGACGCCCGCGGCGACCACGATGTCGCCGTCGTAGAGCACGCAGACCTGGCCCGGGGCGGCCTGGAAGGCGTCCCGCTCGAGGCGCACGACCGCCCCGCCCCGCCCGTCAGGCTCGAGCACGCCCGGGATCGGCTCGGCCCGCACCCGGAAGGCGGCCTCCACGCGCCTGGCCGGGGCATGGACGACGACGTCCCGCAGCGGCACGGTGCGACGGCCGAGGCGGCTGAGGCGGCCGACCACGACCGTGTTCGTGGTCGGCTCGACGCGCAGGACGTGCAGGGGCTCGGTGCCGCGCGAGACGCCGAGGCCGCGGCGCTGGCCCGGCGTGTAGGCGACCGCGCCCGCGTGCGCCCCGAGGACGGCGCCCTCCTCGTCGACGATCGGCCCCGCGGCGAGCTCGACGCCCTGCCGGGCGAGGAAGGGCGCCAGGGCGCCGCCGCCGAGGAAGCAGACCTCCTGGCTCTCGGGGGCGTCAGCGGCCGCGAGGCCGCGCCCGCGGGCGTCGTCGACGACGGCCGCCTTGACGCGGTCGCCGAGGGGCAGCCGCACCCGCGTGAGGATGCCCGGGTCGACCAGGGCGAGCATCGCGGACTGGTCCTTGAGGGGGTCGGCGCCGCGCGCGACGAGGACGCGTCCGTCGCGCGCGACGAGGCGCGCGTAGTGGCCGGTCCGCCACTCGCCGCAGCCGAGCCGCATCGCGACCCCGTCGAGGGCGTCGAAGCGGAATGTGCCGTTGCAGGTCGCACACGGGTTCGGCGTCTCGCCGGCCGCATAGCCCCGCACGAACGGGTCGACGACCGCGGCCCGGAACGGCTCGCGCAGGTCGAGCATCAGGTGCGGCACGCCGAGCGCGTGGCAGAGGTCGCGGGCGCGGCGCACGCTGTCGGGAGCGCAGCAGGCGCGCTCCGGGGCCGGCGCGGCCGGGTCGATCCAGAGCCGCAGGGTCAGCCCGACGGCGGCGCGCCCCTCGTCGACGGCCTCGGCGAGGACGAGCGCCGAGTCGACGCCGCCGCTCATCGCCACCCCGACCCGGGCCACGTCGGGAGCGGCGCCCGCACCGCGCACGACGGCGTCGCCGAGGGCGGCGTGGAGCGCGTCGACGGCGGTCAGCGCGCAGTCGGGCGACGGCAGGTCGGCCACGTCGCGCAGGCCGAGCCGGGCGGCGTCGAGCAGCGTGCGGCCCTCGGCGAGGGCGGCGAGGCGGCCGACGGCGGCCGTGGCGGACGCGCAGGCGTCGGCGCCGAAGCGAACCGCGGCGATGCGGCCGTCCGTGATCCGCAGGGTGACGCGCAGACGGTCGTCGCAGCGCCCGCCGCCCGCGCGGCCGTCGCCGTCGGGGCCGGGGAGCGCGCCGGCGCGGGAGAGGTCGATCACGCGAGCGCCTCCCGCGCGCGGCCGAGCTCGGCCGCCACCGCAGCCCAAGCCGCCGCGACGCCGTCGACGTCGGCCTCCGTCGTCTCGGGCCCGAGCGTGACGCGCACGGCGCCACGCGCCGCAGCCGCGTCGATCCCCATCGCCAGCAGGGCCGTCTCGGGCGCCGGCTCGCCGCTCGCGCAGGCCGAGCCGGCGGCGACGCAGACGCCGCGCTCGTCGAGCAGGCGCACGGCGGTGTCGCCGCGGAAGCCCGTCAGGAGCAGCAGGTGCCCGGGCAGCCGCTCGACCGAGCCGCCGGCGACGGGCAGCTCGAGGCGCGCCTCGAGCGCGTCGCGCAGGGCGGCCCGCCGCACGCGCTCGGCCGCGGCGTCGGGGCCCTGCCGGAGCTCGAGCGCACGGGCGAGGCCGACGGCGCCGGCGACGTCCTCGGTGCCGGGCCGCAGCCCGCCCTCCTGGCCACCGCCGTGGGCGACCGGCGCGAGGCCGTCGACGGCGCCCACCAGCGCCCCGACGCCGCGCGGGCCGCCGAGCTTGTGAGCGGCGACGGCGGCCGTGACCCGGCCGGGCAGACCCGCGATCGAGGCGTCCGCCCCGGCCGCGGTCTGCACGTGGTCGACGTGGAGCGGCACGTCGCGCTCGGCGCAGAGCTCCGCGACCGCGGGAACCGGCTGCAGGACGCCGGTGATGTTCGAGGCGCCCATCACGCAGCAGAGCGCGTCGCCGGAGCGCACGAGCTCCGCGAGCGCCGCGAGGTCGACGCGGCCGTCGGCGAGCACGGGCGCGACGGCCAGCTCCCAGCCGCGGCGCGCGAGGGCCTCGGCGGGGCGCAGGACGGCCGGGTGCTCGAGCGCAGAGACCACGATCCGCCCGGCTCCGCCCGCGGCCCGGCCGAGCACGGCGAGGTTGTCGGCCTCGGTGCCACCGGACGTGAGGACCACGCGCTCATGTCCGAGCAGCGCCCCGATCTCTGCGCGCGCCGCCTCCAGGTCGGCGCGGGCGCGCCGACCTGCGGCGTGCGGCTCCGACGGGTTGCCGACGCGGCCCGTCAGGTGCGGCAGCATCGCGTCCGTGACGCGCGGGTCCGGCGGTGCGGTGGCGGCATGGTCGAGGTAGATCACACGACGATTGTCGCAGGGCGCCGGGACCGCGGGGGTCGCCCCATCCCGCCGCGCCCCCGTCCCGTCGAACCTGCTGCATGCAGGTGGGTCCCCCGCCCGACGCGGCCGTGGAGTGGCGGCGCCGGGACCGCGAGGTCCCATGTCTCGGAACATCGGCTCGAGCGCAGATCACGGAGCGCGGCGGGATCGAGCACGCGCAGCGTACACCCGGCCGATCAGCCGGTCACGTCGACGCGCTCGACCGCGCCGATCGGCAGCTGCAAGAAGCGCGTGCCCTCCGCGCGGAACGCCTCCGGGTCGCCGGTGGCGGCGAAGGCGCAGCCGCCGCGGTGCCCGCGGTCGCGCTCCCAGCCCTTGCGAGCGAGGGTGGCGGCGACCTCGCCGGCGAGCTCCTCGGCGGCGGCGATGGTCTGCACGTCGGCGCCGAGCTCGCGCTGCAGCATGTGCCGGATCAGCGGGTAGTGCGTGCAGCCGAGGACGACCGTATCGACGCCTGCCTCGCGCAGGGGCGCGCAGGCGGCCTGCGCCAGCTCGAGCGTCCGCTGCGAGTACGGCTCGCCGCCCTGGATCGCCTCCGCGAGGCCCGGGCAGGCGACCTGCACCACCTCGACGCCGGCATCGAGGTCGTGGATCGCGTCGACGTAGCGGCCGCTGGCCACGGTGGCCTCGGTGGCGAGGACGCCGACCCGGCGCGCACGCGTGGCCTGGACGGCGGCGCGCGCCTCCGGCGTGACGACGCCGAGCACCGGGACCGGGCACTCGCGCTGCAGCACGGGCAGGGCCGCCGCCGTGGCCGAGTTGCACGCCACGACCACGATCTTCGCGCCGCGCTCGACGAGGATCCCGGTCAGCTCACGGGCGTACGCGATCAGCTCGTCCTTGGTGCGCGGACCGTACGGGAAGCGGCCCGTGTCGCCGACGTAGACGACGTCCTCGTGCGGGAGCCGCACCATCACGGCGTGCAGCACGGTGAGGCCGCCCACGCCGGAGTCGAACATGCCGATCGGGGCCTCGGAGGTCACGGGCGAAGGGTACGCGCCGGCGCGGGCGCGCTCAGCCGGTGACCGCGCCGGCCGCGTCGGTGCGCGCGAACGCGACGCGGCGGACAGCGCTGCGCCGCTCGCCGGCCGTCGGGGCGACACGGGACTGGCGCACGACGAGCGTCCATTCGTCGCAGACCGCGCGATCCGCCACCGGAGGGCCGGCTCGCGTACGCTGACGTCCGTGGATGCGCACCCCCGCGACCTCTCCGGCTACGGCCGTGACCGTCCCCGTGCGAGCTGGCCGGGCGAGGCGCGCGTCGCGCTGAGCATCGTCCTCAACTACGAGGAGGGCGCGGAGCGCACGGTGCTGAACGGCGATCCCGAGAGCGAGACGTACCTGACGGAGATCGCGGGCGCGCCACGGCCGGGGCGCGACCTGATCACCGAGTCGATCTACGCGTTCGGCAGCCGCGTCGGCGTCTGGCGGATCCTCGACGCCCTCGAGGAGGCGGGCACGCCGGCGACGGTGTTCGCATGCGGGCAGACGGTGGAGCTGACGCCGGACCCGGTCCGCCACGCCGCCGCGCAGGGCCACGAGATCTGCAGCCACGGCTACCGCTGGTTCGACTACGACGGCGTCGACGAGGCGACGGAGCGCGACCACATACGCCGCACCATCGCCGCGATCGAGGCGGCGACCGGGACGCGGCCGGTCGGCTGGTACACGGGCCGCGTGAGCATGGCCACCCGCCGGCTCGTGGCCGAGGAGGGCGGCTTCCTCTACGACTCGGACGACTACTCGGACGAGCTGCCCTTCTGGGTCGAGGCGGCGGGCCGCCCGCACCTCATCGTGCCGTACACGCTCGACGCGAACGACGCGCGCTTCGCGACCCCGAACGGCTTCCGCACCGCGGACGACTTCGCGACGTACCTGATCGACGCCTTCGAGGCGCTCTGGCGCGAGGGCGCGACGAGCCCAGGGATCATGAACGTGGGCCTCCACTGCCGCCTGGTCGGGCGGCCCGGCCGGATCGATGGGCTGCGTCGCTTCCTCGACCATGTGCAGAGCCGCGACGGCGTGTGGGTCGCGCGCCGCGCCGACATCGCGCGCCACTGGATCGAGCACCACCCGCCGGCGTGAGCGCCACGGTCCGCGTCGGCACCTGCGCCTGGGTCGAGAAGGGCCTGATCGCCGACTGGTACCCGCCGACCGCGACGAGCGCGGAGGCCCGCCTGCGCTTCTACGCGGAGCACTTCGACACCGTCGAGGTCGACGCGTCGTACTACGCGATCCCGGCGGAGCGCACCACGCACAACTGGGCGGAGCGGACGCCGCCCGGGTTCGTCTTCCACGTCAAGGCGTTCGGGCTGATCACCGGGCACCGCGTGCGGCCCGAGCAGCTGCCGGCTGATCTGCGCCCGCTCGTCTCCGAGGTGACGGCGCAGGGCCGCGTCGTGCCGTCGGAGGCGCTGGAGGAGCGCGTGCTGCGCCGCTTCGCGCGCGCGCTCGAGCCGCTGCGGCAGGCCGGCAAGCTCGGCGGCGTGCTCGTGCAGCTGCCGCCGTCGGCGGTGCCGGGGCGCGCCGCCTGGGAGCGCCTCGACCGGATCCGGGCGGAGCTGCCGGATCACGACCTGATGGTGGAGTTCCGCCAGCGCGACTGGCTCAGCCCCGACCTCGTCGACGAGACCCTCGAGGGCTTGCGCGAGCGCGGCCTCACCTACGTCGCCGTCGACGCGCCGCAGGTGGCGACGGCGAACGTCGCGCAGACGGTGATCGCCGCCACGTCCGCCACGGGCTACGTGCGCTTCCACGGGCGCAACGCAGCGACCTGGAACGCCCGTGGCGGCGGCGCCTCCGCCCGCTTCGACCACCTCTACGCCGACGCGGAACTGGCAGAGTGGGTGGAGCCCCTGCGCGACCTCGCCCGCTCCGTCTCGCGCCTCTACGCCATGTTCAACACCAACGCCGACACCCAGGGCCCCGACAACGCGAACCGGCTGCGCCAGCTCCTCGACGCCGCCGGCGTCGCCACGGCACCCGCCGCGGGCCCCGCCCAGCGCGGCCTCTTCGACTGATGCGCCGCTCCCGCCCCCTGTCCGCGCTCGCCGTCGCGCTGCTCGCGGCGCTCGCCCTCGCGGGCTGCGGTGCGGGCGACGACGGCGCGGCTCCCGACGCGGCCGCCGCCACCGCGGCGGCCAGCACCGCCGCTACCCCCGCGACCACGGTCGCCGACACCACCGAGGCGGACGCCGAGCCCGAGCCCGCGGGGCCGCGCGCGCGGATCTTCATGCCGATCGGCGAGGCCCGCGCCACCGTGATCCTCCTGCACGGCTGGAACGACCTCGACCCGGCCGCCTACGGCGCCTGGATCGACCACCTCAACGAGACGGGCGTCGCCGTCGTGTTCCCCGACTACCAGGCGGGCCTGTTGTCCAGCCCGGCCAGCATGCTCGCCGGGACCGAGCAGGGCATCCGCGACGGGCTCGCCGAGGCCGAGCGCCTCGGCGCCACGGGCCCCGTGGTCGCGGCCGGCTACTCGCTCGGCGGCGGCCTGGCCGTCGTCTACGCCGCGATGGCCGCCGACTGGGGCGTCGCGGCGCCGAGCGCGGTCTACGCCGTCTTCCCCGCGGAGCCGCTCGGACTGCCCGCCGAGCTGCCGCCCGTGCCGGCCGACACGACCGTGGAGATGCTGGTCGGCGACCGGGACGTCGTGGTCGGCCGCGGCGGCGCGGACGCGCTCGCCGCGCGGATCGCGCCCCACCCGGCGCGGATCACCGCGCTCGTCTCGACGGACGCCGTCGCCTACGACCACTTCGCCCCGAAGCGCGACGACGCCCGCGCGCAGGCCGACTTCTGGGCCCCGCTCGACCGCCTCATCGACGAGGCGGCGCCGCCGGCCGGCTGACGGCCGTACGCTGCGCCCGGCCGAATCGCCTGACGGACCCCACCGCACGACCGAGGAGCCCCGCGATGCCCCTGCCCGCCGACACCGACCCCAAGCTCGCCGCCTACGCCCACCCCGAGCGCCTCGTGACCACGCAGTGGCTCGAGGACCACCTCGGCCAGGAGGGCCTGGTCGTGCTCGAGTGCAACGAGGACGTGCTGCTGTACCACACGGGCCACATCCCGGGCGCGCGCAAGCTCGACTGGCACATCGACCTCAACGACGAGGTCGAGCGCGACTACATCGGCCCCGCGGGCTTCGCGGCGATGTGCGGCGCGCGCGGCATCGGCCGCGACACGACCGTCGTCATCTACGGCGACAACTTCAACTGGTGGGCCGCCTACGCGCTGTGGGTGTTCACGCTGTTCGGCCATCCGGACGTGCGGCTGCTCGACGGCGGCCGCGCCGCCTGGGCCGCCGAGGGCCGCGACATGACCACCGACGAGCCGCAGGTCGAGCCCGCCGAGTACCCCATCGTCGAGCGCGACGACTCGGCGATCCGCGCCTACAAGGAGGACGTCCTCGCCCACATCGGCCAGGGGCCCCTCGTCGACGTGCGCTCGCCCGGCGAGTTCACCGGCGAGCTCCTGCACATGCCCGACTACCCGCAGGAGGGCGTCCAGCGCGGCGGCCACGTGCCGAGCGCGAGCAGCGTGCCGTGGAAGCGCGCCGCCAACGAGGACGGGACCTTCAAGACCGCCGACGAGCTGCGCGCGATCTACGAGGGCGAGATCGGGCTCTCGCCGGGCGACGACGTCGTCACCTACTGCCGCATCGGCGAGCGCTCGAGCCACACGTGGTTCGTGCTCAC
>JAURLF010000119.1 GCA_030831375.1 Gaiellales bacterium
CGCGGCGTGCCGCTCGCGGACCGCATCCTCGAGATCACGGGCGCCGTGCAGCAGCGCGAGATGCAGGACCAGCTGCTCGACTCCATGGACATCGAGCGCGAGCGCGGGATCACGATCAAGGCGCAGGCCGTGCGGGTGCCGTGGGAGCGCGACGGCGTGACCTACCAGCTGAACCTGATCGACACGCCGGGCCACGTCGACTTCACGTACGAGGTGTCGCGCTCGCTCGCGGCCTGCGAGGGCGCCCTGCTGGTCGTCGACGCCTCGCAGGGGATCGAGGCGCAGACGGTCGCCAACGCGCACCTGGCGATCGACAACGGCCTCGACATCGTGCCCGTGGTCAACAAGGTCGACCTGCCGGCCGCCTACCCCGACGAGGTCGCGGCGGAGACGGCCGCCTTCCTCGGGGACGATCCCGACCAGGTCGTGCGCATCTCCGCCAAGAGCGGCCTCAACGTCGCCGACGTGCTGGACGCGGTCGTGGACCGCATGCCGCCGCCCGCGGGCGACCCCGCCGGACCCGCGCGCGCGCTCGTGTTCGACTCGGTCTACGACCAGTACCGCGGCGTGATCGCGTACGTGCGGGTGGTGGACGGGGCGCTCGTGGCCGGGGAGCGGATCCGCTCGATGGCGACCGGCCAGGAGCAGCTCGCCGAGGAGGTCGGGGTGATGGCCCCGCAGATGACGCCGACGGGGCGGCTCGGGGCCGGCGAGGTCGGCTACGTGATCACCGGTATCAAGGACGTCGCCGAGATCAAGGTCGGCGACACCTTCACCGCGGCGGCCCGTCCCGCGACCGAGGCGCTCGCGGGCTACGTCGACGTCAAGCCGATGGTCTTCGCGGGACTGTTCCCGACCGACGGCGAGCAGTACGAGGACCTCCGCGACGCCCTCGCGAAGCTGCGCCTCAACGACGCCTCGCTCGTCTACGAGCCGGAGTCGTCGCAGGCGCTCGGCTTCGGCTTCCGCTGCGGCTTCCTGGGGCTCCTGCACATGGACGTCGTGCGCGAGCGACTCGAGCGGGAGTGGGACCTCGACCTGATCGCCACGACCCCGAACGTGCTCTACGACATCCTCACGACGGGCGGAGACTCGGTCGAGGTGCGCAACCCGTCCGACATGCCGCCGGCGAACTCGATCGAACACGTCGAGGAGCCGTACGTGCGCGCGACGGTGATCGTGCCGAAGGAGTTCGTGGGGACGATCATGGAGCTCTGCCAGGACCGCCGCGGCGACTTCGAGAAGATGGACTACCTGTCGGAGACGCGCGTGCAGCTCGTCTACGCGCTGCCCCTCGCCGAGATCGTGCTCGACTTCTACGACCAGCTCAAGAGCCGCACGAAGGGCTACGCGTCGTTCGACTACGAGCTGATCGGGTACCGCGAGTCGAACCTCTCGAAGGTCGACATCCTGCTCAACGGCGAGCCCGTTGACGCGCTCAGCATCATCGTCCACCGCGACAAGGCGTACGAGGCGGGTCGCGCGCTCGTGGAGCGCCTGCGCACGATCATCCCACGCCAGTTCTTCGACGTGCCGGTGCAGGCCGCGATCGGCAGCCGCGTGATCGCCCGCGAGACGATCAAGGCGAAGCGCAAGGACGTGCTCGCGAAGTGCTACGGCGGCGACATCACGCGCAAGCGCAAGCTGCTCGAGAAGCAGAAGAAGGGCAAGAAGAACCGCATGAAGTACGTCGGCGCCGTCGAGGTGCCGCAGGAGGCGTTCCTCAGCGTCCTCTCGCTCGACGGCAAGCAGCACTGACCGGCCGCGCGCCGGCTCACAGCCAGCGGAACCAGCGGAACACGCCGAGCAGCGCGAGGATCGCGGCCAGCAGGACGCCGCCGATGGCGAAGAAGGCGACGGCGGCGTGGTCGAACGGAACGGGCACGTTCATGCCGAACAGGTTGGTCATGAAGGTGACCGGCAGGAAAACCACGGTCAGCACGGTGAGGACGCGCAGCACGCGGTTTTGGCGGTGCGAGATGGCCGTCTCGTTCGTGGTCTCGAGCGCCTCCACGACCTCCTTGTAGTTCTCGAGCAGGTCCCAGATGCGCTCGGCGGAGTCGATCAGGTCGTCGTAGTAGATGTCGAGCTCCTCGCTGACGAGGAAGCGCTCGCCGGCGCGCTCGAGCTGGCGCAGCACGGGGCGCTGCGGCTTCGTGATCTTGCGGTAGGAGATGATCTCCTGCTTGACGTTCGAGATCTCGCGCACGATCGACTCGTCGGGATCACGCTCGAACATGTGGTCCTCGATCTCCTCCAACTTGCGCCCGATCTGGTCGAGGATCGGGAAGCAGTAGCCGTAGAGGGAGTCGAGCACCTCGTAGAAGAGGAAGCCGGAGCCCTTCGCGAACCACTCGGCGCGCTCCTCCTCGTTGCCCTCGAGTCGGCGGAAGACGTTGCGCACCGGCTTCAGCGGCACGTTCGGGATCGTGATCAGGAAGTCGCGGCCGATGAAGGCGTTGACCTCGGCGGGGAAGAGCCGCCCCGAGGCCTTGTCGTACCACGGGAAGTGCAGGACGACGAAGACGTAGTCGGGGTAGTCGTCGACCTTCGGCCGCTGGCGGCGGGAGCGGACGTCCTCGAGGTCGAGCTCGTGGAAAGAGTACTCCTCCTCCAGCCAGGCGATCTCAGCGGGACCGGGTGACTCGATCTGGATCCAGCGCAGGCCGCCATGCTCGAGCACGCTCACGCGCGGCTCCAGGGCGGCGGGAGCCGTCACGGACGCGGCGGAGAGCCGGGGTCGGCGGATGCGGGGCATGGCTGGTAGCTGA
>JAURLF010000015.1 GCA_030831375.1 Gaiellales bacterium
CGCCGAGCAGCTCGCCGCGCGCCTGCCCGCCGGCGCGATCCGCCTCTCCGAGCCCGTCGAGAAGGCCGGCACCCGCAACGTCACGCTCGCCTCCGGCGCCAGGCTCAAGGCCCGGGTCGCCGTCGTGATCGCGGGTGGCGCCCACGACGCCGCGCTCCTCGCCGGCCTGCCGGACCCGGAGCCGCGCTCGTCGACGTGCCTCTGGTTCGACGCGCCCGAGGCGCCCGCCGGCCGTCGCATCGTCCTCGACGGCGACGGCACCGGCCCCGTCAACAACGTCGCCGTGATGAGCGCCGTCGCGCCCTCCTACGCGCCGCCCGGCCGCTCCTCGATCGCCGCCTCCTGCGTGGGCCTGCCCTTCTCGGGTGACGACGCCGGGCTCGAGTCGGCCGCGCGCGCCCAGCTCGCGCGCTGGTTCGGCGGGCGCGTCGACGCCTGGCGCCTGCTCCGCGTCGACCGCATCGAATGGGCGCAGCATGCCCAGCCGCCCGGCGGGCTCGGCACGGGGCCACGCTGGCTCAAGGACGGCGTCGTCCTGTCCGGCGACGGCACCGAGAACGCCTCGATCGACGGTGCGCTGCGCGCCGGCCGGCGCGCAGCCGATCTCGTGCTCGCGTCGGTGGTCTCGGCGCAGGCCTCCCGCTGATGCGCGTCGTCGTCGCCGGCCTCGGCGCGATGGGCCTGCCGACCGCCTGGCGGCTCGCCCAGCGCGGCCACGACGTGATCGGGATCGACCGCCACGGCATCGCCTCCCGCGTCGGCTCGTCCGCCGGCGACACGCGGATCTTCCGGCTCGCGCATGCTCGCGCCGAGGATGTGCGCCTCGCGCGCCGCGCGCTCCAGGCGTGGCGCGGGCTCGAGCGGGACACCGGCGAGCGGCTCGTCGACCAGGTCGGGCTGCTGTTGCGCGGCGAGCAGGCCCGCGCATGGGCGGACGTGCTGGGCGCGGAGGGCGTCGCGGTCGCCGAGCTCGACGCGGACGGGGTGGAGGGGGTCTTCCCCGAGGCGGCACGACGGTCCGGCGAGTACGCCGCGCTGGTGCCCGGCGACGGCGTCGTGTTCGCGCGCCGCGGGCTCCTCGCCATCGCCGATGCCGCCGCCGCGGCGGGCGTTGAGCTGGGCGGGCCCGAGCGGCTCGTCTCGGTCGAGGAGACGCCGGCCGGGGTGCGCGTCGCGACCGACCGGCGCACGCTCGAGGCCGATGCCTGCGTGGTCGCCGCCGGGCCGTGGGCCGAGGCGCTGCTCGCGCCCCTCGGCGTGCGGCTGCCGCTCGCGCCCGCGATCGGCCAGGTCACCTACTGGCGGGGCGGCGGCGCCTGGGAGCGGCGGCCGTCGTTGATCGACTTCTCCCGGCCGGACCGGCTCGGCGTGTACGGGCTGCCGACGCCCGGCAAGGGCTACAAGGTCGGCCTCGACTACGGCGACGAGGCGGCCTGGAACACGGACGCGGACGGCTGGGGCGTGCGCGGCGACGAGGAGGCCCTCAACGGCGACTGGGTCGCCGAGCACCTGCCGGGCCTGCACGCCGACGGCCCGCACCAGAGCGAGTGCTGCCCGTGGACGATGACCCCCGACAACGAGTTCGCCTTCGGCCGCCGTGGCCACGTCGTCGTCGCGGCCGGCTGCTGCGGGCACGGCTTCAAGCACGCGCCCGTCCTCGGGGAGATCCTCGCCGACCTCGCCGAGGGCCGGGACCTGTGGCCCGAGGCGCGGGCCTTCGACCTCGGGCGCTTCGCGGACGGGGCGGGCTTCCGACGCGTCGAGACGCCGCTCGGGGCGCGCATCGCGATCTGACGGCGGCGGACGCCTAGATCGCCCAGTGGTTCGGCGGCGCCTGCGTATAGGCATCGATGCGCGACAGGAGGCGCTGCTTCGCCTCCGTGGCGAGGTCGCTGTAGGTGATCGCCTGCTTCATCGCATCGTCATCGCCGCCGAGCCAGGCGATGAAGGCGAGGTCCGCCTTCAGCGATAGCGCGAGGGCGCGCCGCATCGACCGCTGCGCCGGGGCCATTGACGCCGGGGGCAGCGGCAGCCGCGTCGCCATCGTCACCTGCTGCCGTCGGATCGCGGCGACGTGCCTGCGGATCAGGCGGGCTGCCTTGCCGCGCGCGATGCGGCCGGCGTAGGCGGCGTCGAGCGTGTCGTCGAGGCGGGCACGCGGCTCGCCCGTCTCGAGGATCGCGAGGGCCGCACGAACCCAGGCGGCCGCGCTGACGGCACGCGGGCGAGCGGCGGCCGCGGCCGCCGCACCCGCCGCCACCGCCTTGAGGGCGATCCGTCGCGTCGTCGCCGACCGGACCGTGAACGTGCACGACCCCGTCGCGCCCGAGGCGAGGGCCGGGACCGCGATCTCGATGCGCCCGCTGCGCACCCGCGCGCAGCCGCCGCCGTCCGCGAGCTCCGTGCCGGCTGGCAGGCGCAGGGTGATCGTGGTCGCGGCGACGGGGCCGCCATCTGCGGTCCAGCTCGCCGTGAAGCGGCCGGCGGTGCCATCGCGGGTCAAGAGCGCCGACGCGTCGAGGTCGATGGCGAGGCGGCCGGTGGTCGGAGAGGTGCCGTCGCTCGACTCGCCGCCGGACGCCGGCTGGGCCGCGAACGTCGCGGTGACCGAGCGCGCCCGCGTCATGGAGACGGTGCAGGTGCCGGTGCCCGAGCACGCACCGTCCCACCCGCTGAAGGTGCTGTTCGCCGCGGGTGTCGCGGTGAGCGTGACGGCGGTGCCGGAGGCGAAGCTCGCGGTGCACGTCACGCCGCAGGAGATGCCGGACGGGCTCGAGGTGACAGAGCCGGCACCCGTGCCCGCCGTGGCGACCGAGAGGCTCCGCGTGAAAGACGTCTGGTTGAGGAGGACGCTGAGGGAACCGGGGTTCGTGCGGTTCGCCGCGACGATGTCGGGGGAGCCGTCGCCGTTCATGTCGCCGAGCGCGAGGCCGGTCGTCGAGCCGGTCGCGTTGAAGTCCGCCTTCGGCTCCAGGGTGCCATCGCCGTTGCCGGCGTAGACGCTGACGTAGGTCGCGGAGTAGTAGCCGATCAGGACGTCCAGATTGCCGTCGTCATTGACGTCGGCGACGCCGACGACCTCGGGGTTGGTGCCCGAGCCGGCCCCGTACTCGGCCGCCGGGCGGAAGGACCCGACGGCGACCCCGCCGGTCCCGTCGCCGCCGATGCGGATCATCGTCGGGGAGTCCGTCTGTCCGGTGGTGACGCCGACCAGGTCCAGATGGCCATCGCCATTCAGGTCCGCGAGCGCGACGTCCTCGGCCTCGCCCTTGCCGGTGCCGGGGTTGAGGACGCCGGTGGCGAACGTCCCGTCGCAGGCGCCGATGAGCGAGCTCCACTTGTCGAAGCTGCGTCGATTCGCGGTGACGAGGTCGAGGCACCCGTCCGCGTTGATGTCGCCGGCGGCGACGGCGAGCGGACCTTGGCCGTTGAGGCCGATCGAGTAGTTCGTGTACGCCCCGAGCGTCCCGAGGCAGGTCGCTCCCGACCGGTTGCCGAGGAACACGCTGACCTTGCTCGGGTTCTCCCAGCCGCCGGGGGAGGCCCACGCCGCCGAGGCCACGTCCAGACACGAATCGCCGTTGAGGTCGGCAAGCGCCAGGCCGCTTGCCTGTTGGTACGCGGTGTAGGTCGCGACCGTCCCGAACGAACCCGTGCACGCCCCTGCCGTCTTCGTGTTCAGGAAGCGGCTGATGCTGGAGGTGTTGTTCGCCGTGACGATGTCGAGGCACCCATCGCCGTCGAGGTCGCCGAGGCGGATGTCGCGGGGAGGGTTCGGCAGCGACAGGGCGGTTGGGGACCCGAGGGACCCGGTGCAGGCCACGCCGGACGGCGTGCCGAACAGGATCACGGCCGTGGCCGTTCCGCCCGTGTTGGCGACGACGACGTCGTTGCAGCCGTCGTCGTTCAGGTCGCCGATCGCCAGCCGGCCTGGAGTGTGCCCGCCTCCTGCCGCCGTGCTGTAGTCCGTCTTCGCCCCGAACTGGACGGCCGGGGCCGCGGCGGTTGTGACGGCGCCGACCGCGAGCACTGCGGCGGTTGCGGCGATCACGGCGGGAAGGGCGAAGCGGATCCGCATCAGACGCTCTCAAACGGGTCGGGGCCGCGTGGAAACCTAGCCGACCGGTCACTCGTCTGGGGTGATCCGGCATGCAGAGCGCGTTTACGGCCGGCTCCGGGCCCGCCGCGAAACCTTCCACATGCCCCCGTTCGCGGAACTCGCGCGCCTCGACAGCCCGCACCTCGACCAGCTCGCGCTCGCGATCGGCGCGGAGCTGCGCGCGATCGACGAGGCGTTCGCGCTGTCGGAGCTCGACCGCCTCGCCGGGCTGGTCGTGGCGGAGGGGCCGGGCGGCGACCCGCACGAGCAGCTCGGGGCGCTCGAGGAGGTGCTCGGCCGTCGCGCGGGCTTCCTCGGCGACACGGAGGAGTACGACCATCCGGACAACTCGATGCTGGACATCGTGCTGCGTCGCCGCGAGGGCCTGCCGATCCTGCTCAGCATCGTCTGGATCGAGGTCGGTCGGCGCGTGGGCATGCCGCTGCGCGGCGTGGGGCTGCCGGGCCACTTCGTGGCGGGCTGGTTCGGGGAGGGCGAGCCGATCCTCGTCGACCCGTTCCGCGGTGGCGTCGCGATCGGCGACGCCGTCCCGGTGCACGCGATCGAGCCGACGCCGGTGCACCTGACGGCGCTTCGGATGTGCTCGAACCTCGTGGCCTCGTACGAGCGCCGCGGGGACCTCGGGCGGATGCTGACCGCGTCGCGCCTGCGTCTCGAGCTGCCGCTGCCGGAGCGCGACCGGCGCGTGATGGAGTTCGAGCACAAGCGCCTCGCGGCGCGCATCAACTAGGGGCGGGCGCGGGCTCCGGCGAGCCGGTAGGATCCGCGCCATGCACTCGTCCTACGCCCTCAACTCCCCTGACTTCGCCGTCGAGCGCGACGGCGTCGCTGCGCCCCTGTCCACGCTCTGGCCCGGCGGGTACCGCAACGGGGACCGCTTCGCCGTGCTGATGGGCACCCCGATGGATGCCGTCGGCTGCGCGAACCTGATCGGCGGGACGAACACGCTCTTCTACGACCACCTGCGTGAGACGCGCGGCGAGACGAACTTCTTCCGCTACGCGGACACGTACATGATCGGCGTCGACTGCGAGCCCGGCGACTGGAACCAGCTCGACGTCTGGCCGATGCACAAGTTCGTCAGCATCATGCAGCCGACGGCCGAGGCCGTCGTGCACACGATCAACGACCGCCGCATCACCCACCTCGCGATCCCGGAGACGGGCATCCGCGTGCGCGGCCCGGTCGTGCTGTCGACGTGGAACACCTTCCTCGACCAGGTCAAGGTCGTGGTGCTCTACAACCCGCTCACGGGCAAGGCCCGAGAGGCCGATGTGGCGCTCCTCGGCAACAAGGTGATCGAGTCGTACGTCGAGCAGGCGATCTTCTCGACGCCGGGCATCGGCGCGGGTCAGCAGGCGCGCCTGCGCCGCATCCGCCGCAACCTCGACCGCGAGCCGATGCGCTGCCTCGAGGAGTACCGCACGCTCGCGAACCCGGCCGCCGCGCGCGGCCTGCTCGGCGTCTCCGAGGTGCTGCCCCCGGGCCATCAGCCGCCCGACCTGCGCCAGGCGCCGCTCGTGATCATCCCGGTCGACACCCCGGTCGCGGCGGCCGACCAGGAGGGCTCACCTGCCGTCGAGGCAGCGGGCATCGAGGTCGTCGAGCCGCCGGCGCCCCTGCCGTCGAGCGAGGGGCTGCGCAAGACAGCCTTCGACGCGGTCCAGCGCCGGATGGGCGGCGTCTTCGCGGAGTGGGAGGGCTGGGACTGGATCTCCGACTTCGGCGATCCGATCAACGAGCACCACGCGGTCCGCGAGACGGTCGGCATCTGGGACGAGTCGCCCCTGCAGAAGTGGGTCTTCCGCGGCGCGCGTGCGCTCGAGGCGGCCGACTACTGCTTCTGCAACGACATGGCATCGCTCCAGGTCGGGCAGGCGCGCTACGGCGCCTTCACGGACGCGCACGGCCGGATGCTCGGCGACGGCGTCGTCTTCAACTCGGGCGACCCGTCGGGCGCCGGCATCCTCGTGGTGACGGCGCTGCCGAGCGACGTCGACCACTTCCGCCGCGTCACGGCCGACTTCGGGATCGAGATCCTCGACCGCACGGAGGCGTGGCCGCACGTGCAGGTGCAGGGGCCGCGCTCGCGCGACCTGATCTCCGCCCTGACGGACTACGACGTCGATGGCCTCAAGTACTTCCGCTTCACGACCGAGCCGATCGAGATCGGCGGCGTTTCGGGCTGCTACCTGGCCCGCACCGGCTACTCGGGCGAGCTCGGCTACGAGATCTACGTGCCGAAGGAGGGCGCCGCCCGGCTCTGGCAGGCGCTGCTCGATGAGGGCGCCTCGCGCGGCATCCGCCCATACGGCCTCGCCGCCGTCGAATCGCTGCGGATCGAGGCGGGCCTGATCTTCATCGGCTTCGACTACTTCCAGGGCCTGACGTCGCCGTTCCACATGAACCTGGACCGCACGATCAACCTGGAGGCGGGCGACTTCGTCGGCAAGGCGGCGCTCGTGGCCGAGCTCGCCGGCGGCATCTCGCACCGGATGACGACGCTGGTGATCGCGGGCAACGAGAGCCCCGACTACGGCGCGGACGTGTTCGTCAACGGCCGCGGCGTCGGCAAGCTGACGTCGCCGTCGGCGGGCCGCTCGCCGAGCATCGACCGGCTGATCGGGATGGCCTGCATCGAGGCGGACCTGGCCGAGCCGGGCAACCGCGTCGAGGTCGCGCTGCCCGACGGCCGGCTCGTGCCCGCCTACACCGACACCTACCCGATCTACGACCCGGAGAAGAAGCGGCCCCGGTCGTGACGCGCGCGCCCGACCCGGATGGGCCGATCGGGGTCGTCGCCGAGGGCTGGGAGGGCGTGCGCGGGGCGGAGCTCCTGCAGGCGACGCTGCCGCGCGAGGACGTCCTCGTGGTTGCGGACCAGGCCTTCGCGCCGTACGCGCGGCGGCGCCCCGACCAGGTCGGCGAGCGTGTCCGCGGCCTCGCGGACGGGATCTGCACCGCGCTCGATCAGCGTGACGCTGCCGCCGCCGCGCAGCGTGCGGATCGCCTTCGCGAGCACCATCGTCTTGACCTCATCCGACGAGAACACCGCGGCGATCGGGCGGCCCTGCGCCTCGGCGAGCGTCGCCCGCAGACCGCACTCGAGCCCC
>JAURLF010000120.1 GCA_030831375.1 Gaiellales bacterium
GCCAGCTGGCCCTCGACCTGCGCCTCGGCGAGGCCCCGCCCCTGCCCGAGCCGTCCGCCTGGGAGCTGCTCGTCGACGACTACCGCCACACCGGGGTATCCCTGCGGGCGCACCCGATCGCGCAGCTGCGGACCGGCCTCGCGGATGCCGTCGACAGCCGGCGCCTGGCGGAGCTGCCTGCGGGCGCCCGCGTGCGCCTGCCGGGCCTCGCCGTGGCGCGCCAGCGGCCGGCCAGCGCGCACGGCGTGGTCTTCCTGCTCGTCGAGGACGAGCACGGCCTCGCCAACCTCGTGCTCCTGCCCGACGTCTACGAGGCGCACCGGCTGCTGGCCCGCGCCGAACCGCTGCTGCTCGCCGAGGGCGTCGTGGAGCGCCGCGACGGCCAGCTGAGCGTGCGCGTCGAGCGGCTCTCGCCCCTCGGCGCGCCGGGACGCCCCGTGCTGGCCCCGGCCGAGCGGGACGTCGCGGAGCTCAGGCGCGTCGCGCCCGCGCCGCAGCACTTCGCGCAGGGCCGCCGGCGCGCGTAGGGCTCAGCGGTAGACGATCACGGGCATGCCGAGCGTCGCGAACTCCCACACGACGGGTGCGTCGCCGAAGGGCAGCCGCACGCAGCCGTGGCTGGCCGGGTAGTCCGGGACGTCGGGGTACTCGTGGAAGGCGATGCCCTGGTGGAAGTAGACGGCGTACGGCAGCCACTGCTTGAACGGCTTGGACCAGCTCATCCGCTCCATCCGCGTGACGCTGAAGCGGCCGGTCGGCGTGTTGTCGGCCGACCCCGTCGAGACCTGGATCGCCCGCTCGACGCGGCCGCGGCCGTTGACGAGCAGCGCGACCTGGTTGGTGAGGTCGACCTCGAGGTGCGGGCCCGCGCCCGGATGACGCGCCTCGGGGCGCTCGGCGCGCATCACGCGGGCGAGCGTGCGTGCGCCAACCGTGCCGTCACGCTCACGGCGCAGGGTGCCCTGGAAGGCGTTGACGGCGTGCCACGTCATGGCGCCGTACTGCCCGTTCACGAACCGCGGCGCCAGGTAGCCGAGCCGCGAAAGCTGCTGCTGGAGAGCGCGCACGGCGGGGCCCCGGTCGCCCACCTCGAAGCCGCCGGGGAAGCCCGAGCCCGGGTCGCGGCCCGCAGCGGCGCGGAAGCCGACGGCGAAGTAGCCCGACGCGGCGACCTTCCCCCACCCGGTCAGCTGGCGCTTGCCGGCGCTCATCGAGTTGCGTGAATCGGTGCCCAGCCCGCTGACGATGGCGCCGTCGCCGCCGTCGAGGATGGTCCAGCCGATCAGCCAGTTCAGCTGCCCGCTCGACCAGCGCATCGTGTCGCGCGACGTGCGCACCCTGCGCTCGATCCGATCGACGCCGCTGCCGCTGCTCCAGCGACGCACGTCGACGACGGTCTGGACGCGGCTGACGCTGTCGAAGATGACGGGCACGCGGGCCGTCGCGTCGCGCAGGCTCGCCGTCAGCCGGTCGCCCGCCGCGCGATCGAAGCGCCGGCGGCCCTCGGACGGCGGATGCACGCCGTAGACGACGTTGCGGTCCCCGATCGCGCGCACCCAGTTGATCGACACCGAGCGCGATCCGTCGGGGAGGTTGAGCACGACGGGCGTGCGCACGCCGGCGCTGCGCAGCGCGCGCAGGTGGCGCTGCTGCGACCAGATCCACGACTCGGTGTCACCGCAGCGGACGCCGGTCAGGTGCACGCCGCAGTCGGGGTCGACCTCCGGGAGGTACCAGACGTTGTCCGCGCGGGGGAACCAGCTCGCGAGCTCCTTCAGCCACGGCGTCTGGTCCTGCTCGCCGACGGCGTTGTTGGCGAGCAGCAGCACGAGGCCGCGCGAGCGCGCGAGCCGCTGCAGGCGCTGCAGCGCACGGCGGTGCTCGGGCGTGTTGGCGAGGCTCGACACGTTGATGCGCACGACGTTGCCGCCGATCCGCTGGATCTGCCGGAATGCGCGCGGGGCGCCGGCGATCGAGATGGGAGGCAGCGCCTGGCCCGGCTGGGCGGGCGCGAAGCGGCCGTCGCCCCAGACGACGCCGCGCACCTTCAGCTCCTGACGGGAGCCGTCGACGATGCGGTCGCCCTTGACGCGGGCGGGCTTGGCGTCCGCGACGGCCGCGCCGGCACCCATCAGGGCCAGCAGGGCGAGGGCGGTCGCGGTGGCGGTGGTGCGAGTCCGGCGCTGCGGCACGGATGACCCTTCTGCGAGGGCCGGGCCATTCCTGCCGGGTGTACCCTGAGGCGGTGCGCCGGCTTCCCGTCCTCGCGCTCGCGCTCACGCTCATCGCGGTGTGGCCGGCGGCCGCGCTCGCCGGCGCGTACGGACTCGCCTTCGATGACGCCTTCACCGCTTCGGGCACCGCCGCCTGGACCGAGGCCGGTCAGCTCAACGCGACGGTGGTCCGTGTCGACGTGCGCTGGGCGGACGTCGCGCCGACGGCTCCGGCGAACGCCCGACAGCCGGGCAGCCGCGGTTACCGGTGGGCGGCCGTCGACGCCAAGGTGCGCGCCGCCGCCGATCCCGCGCATCCGGCCACCGTGCTGTTGTCGGTCTGGGGCACGCCCGACTGGGCACGACAGGACCGCGGCCGTGGCGGCGAGCCCGGCAACCCCGCGTTCCTCCCGAGGCGGACCGCGTGGCGCAACTTCGCAGCCGCCCTCGCGACGCGCTACAGCGGCGCCTTCTCCGCCGGCGGGAGCGCGCTGCCGCGCGTGACCACGTTCGAGATCTGGCCGAATCCGAATCTGCAGAGCGGGCTGCGGCCGCAGCGCATGGCGGGCCGGCTGGCCGCGCCCGGGCTCTTCAAGACGCTCCTGGGCGCGGCGGGGCTCGAGATCCGCAAGGTGGCCGCGGCGAACGGGTACACCGCGACGATCGTCTCCGGGGGCGTCGCGCGCACCGACCCGGCGAACACGGCGGACACGCAGCCGGCGACGTTCCTGCGCGCGATGGCCCGCGCCCGTACCGGCCTTGACGCGATCGGCCTGCGGCTCGCGCCGCCGAGCGGCGTCGAGGGGCCCGCGGAGGCCGGCAACCTGGCGGCCTCCGACATGAACGGCGCGATCGCCGTGATCGACGCCTACTGGCCCGACCAGGGCCGCGCGGCCTGGCTGACGGACTACGGCGCCCCGTCGGGCCCCGCCGAGGCCGGGCTGTCGGACGCCACGCAGCAGGCCGCCGTGACGGCGTTCCTCGGCGCGACACAGCACCCCCGCGTCGCTGCCGGCATCTGGAGCGCGCTCCAGGACGTCGAGGCCGCGCCCTTCGCCGGGCTGCGCGGCCGGGCGCCGGCCGCCGATCAGGTCGGGACGGCGAAGCCGTCCTGGACGACCTGGACGACGCTGGTGACGCCGCCCGCCTAGCCCTGCCGGAGCGGCAGCACCAGCGCATCGCCGTCGAGGGCGAAGCCGAACGGCACGGCGAAGGCGCGCACGGCGCCGTCGTGGACGTTGCTGGTCAGCACCGCGCGCCCGCACGAGCGCTGGCGGGCCGCGTCGATCGCCCGGGCCAGCAGGCCCGAACCGATCCGCTGGCCGCGCCCGTCGGGGTGCACATACAGCTCGACGATGCGAAGATCCCGCGGCCCGTCGGCGACGGGCAGGGCCTGCCAGGCCACGTAGGCGGCGACGCGGCGCTCGACGAGGCCGACGCGGACGTCGCCCGCGGAGATCCGCGGCAGCATCCACTGCTGCCACGCGGCGGGGTCCTCCTGGAGCCCGCCGGCCTCCTCGCGGTAGCGCTCCCAGAGGGCACGCAGCGCGGGCAGGTCGGCGGCGGCCGCCGGTCGGATCACGCGCCCTCGTACTCCACGAGCGAGCAGATGGGCAGCTCGCCGAGGAGCGCGCGGCCGTCGAGGCCGCGCAGCTCGGCGACGAAGCAGCAGCCGATCGGGATCGCGCCGGCGCGCCGGATCAGCGCGATGCTGGCGGCCGCGGTGCCGCCGGTCGCGAGCAGGTCGTCATGGACCAGTGCTCGCTGCGCCGGACGGACGGCGCCCGTCGCCAGCTCCAGCGTGCCCTCGCCGTACTCGAGGGCGTAGCGCTCAGCGTGCGCGGGCCCGGGCAGCTTGCCCGGCTTGCGGACGGGCGCGAAGCCGACGCCGAGGGCGTGCGCGAGCAGGGGCCCGAACAGGAAGCCACGGGCCTCCGCCCCGACGACGACGTCCGGCTCGAGCGGCGCGGCGAAGGCCGCGAGGCGATCGACGACCTCCCGCACGGCGGCGGGATCGGCGAGGATCGGCAGCAGGTCCCGGAACAGTATCCCCGGCTTCGGGAAGTCCGGGATCTCCCCGATCAGGCCGCGCAGGTCCGCCATGACGGCACCCTAGCGGAGCGGCCGCGTCCGGATCAGGTCGCCACGTCGCGCACGAGCAGGCGCTCCGTCAGCTCCGCGCTGAGGCCGGCGAGCTGCGCGAGCTCGTCGAGGCCCTGCTCGCGGCGCTGGCTGTTGCGCGAGCGCAGCGACGGCGCGAGCACCTGGTCGAGCAGGCCGGCGACGCGCTGGACGCCGGTGTGGAGCTGGCGCACGTGGCGCGGGCCGAGGCCGTACTCGGCCATGCGCTGGCAGATGCGCACGATCTCGACCTCGCCCTCGCTGTAGAGGCCGTCGAGGTCGGGCGCGACGATCCCGTACGAGACGAGCTCGGCGAGCGACTCGTCGTCGATCCCGGTCTCGCGCACGAGCTCGCCGCGGTCGACGCGGCGCGCCTCCTGCTGCACGATCTGGCGGTGCTGACGGCGCGCCTTGCGCTCCTGCGCGCGCGGGATGGAGCCGCCGCCCGACTCGATCTCCTGCCGGATCACGCGCAGGGGCAGGAATTCGTCGCGCTGGAGGCGGAGGATCGTGCGCAACCGCTCCACGTCCTGACGCCGGTACAGGCGGTAGCCGCCCTGCGTGCGCAGGGGGGTCAGCAGCTTCTGCTCCTCGAGATAGCGGATCTTGGAGATCGAGACGTCGTCGAACTCGGCCTTCAGCTCCTTGCAGACGGCGCCGATCGTGAGCGGCTTCTCCTCGCTGGTCGTGCTCATGCGGTCACTCCAGGTAGGTGAGCTTGAACTTGCCGATCTGCAGCTCGTCGCCATCGCGCAGGCGTACGCGCTCGATGCGGCGCGCGTTCACGTAGGTGCCGTTGAGGCTGGCCAGGTCGACGAGGTAGCGGCCGTCGGCCTCCTCCTCGATCGCGGCGTGGCGGCGCGAGACCGTGACGTCGTCGAGCAGGATCGACGCCTCCCCCGCCCGGCCGATCGTCTCGCGCGCCTGGCGCAGCGCGATGTGCTCGCCCGCGCGCCCGCCGGTGCGGATCACGACCGCGGGAAGCTGGTGGCCGGTCACGGCCGGAACCTCCTGCGTGTCGGTGTCGCCCTGGTAGGTCGCGGTGTCGTCGAGCGCGTCGGGGTCGAGCAGCGTGCCGCACTTCACGCAGTAGTGCGCGGTCGCCGCATTCCGGTATCCGCATTCCTGGCAGAACATCGTCGCGTGAGCATACACCGCCCGGCCGCGAAGGGTCGATCGGACGTTGAGGGTTATCCCGTGCGGGCGCGCAGGACGGCGCGGGCGTAGAGCGCGCCGGCGGCGAGC
>JAURLF010000121.1 GCA_030831375.1 Gaiellales bacterium
GCCTGACCGTGCCGCTCGAGGTGATGGGCCGCCGTCGCGGGATCGTCACGCGGGTCGTCCCGATCACCGACGCCCCCGACCCCGCGCAGGCGATCGCGGACGCCCTCACGCCGCGCACGCGCCTCGTCGCGCTCTCCCACGTGATCTGGACGACGGGCCGGATCATGCCGATCGCGCGGATGGCGGAGGCCGTGCGCGCGCACGGCGCGCTGTTCCTCGTCGACGCCGCGCAGGGTCCCGGCTGCATCCCCGTCGACGCGCCGGCGCTCGGCTGCGACTTCTACACGATCAGCGGCCAGAAGTGGCTGTGCGGGCCGTCGGGCACCGGCGGGCTGTGGGTGCGCCCCGACGCCGTCGAGCGGATCGAGCCGGCCTTCCCCGGCTACCCGACGATGGAGAAGACCCCGGACGGGCCGCGCCTCTGGCCCGGCGCGCGCCGCTTCGAGCCGGGCACCGTCACGCACACCGCGCTCGTCGGCCTGATCGCGTCGATCGCGTGGCGCGAGGGGTTCGGGGTCGAGGCGGGGCATGCGGACGCGATGCGCCTCGCCGGGCACCTGCGTGAGCGGCTCGCCGCCGACGTGCCGCGGGCGCGCGTGGCCGAAGTCGACCACGGCTCGCCGTTCGTGGCCTTCGAGACCGACGGCCTGACGGCGGTCGAGGTGGTGCGGCGGCTGGAGGCGCAGGACGTCGTGGTGCGCTCCCTGCCCGGCACCGAGTTCGCGCGCGTTTCGGTCGGGCCCTGGAACGACGCGGGCGACGTCGACCGGCTGATCGCCGCGCTCGTCGCGCTCTAACCGGGCAGGCCGAGCTCGCCCGCGATCGGCTGCAGGGCGGCGACCACGTTGCGGATGTGGTCGTCGAGCTCGATGCCGAGCAGCTCCGGCCCCGCGTAGACGTCGTCGCGGTCGACCCCGGCGGCGAACGACGGCTGCTTGAGCTTCTTCTTGACGCTCTTCGGCTCGAGGCCCTCGAGGCCGTTCGGGCGCACGAGGCCGCAGGCGTGCACGAAGCCCGACAGCTCGTCGCAGGCGAAGAGCGTGCGCTCGAGCGGCGTCTCGCGTGGCAGCCCGAGGTGGTTGGCGTGCGTCAGGATCGCCTGCCGGAACCAGTCGGGGTAGCCGCGCTCAGCGAGGATCGCCTCGCCGGCCTGCGGGTGCTGCTCGAGCGTGGGGTGGATCTCCCAGTCGAAGTCGTGCAGGAGCGCGACGTTGCCCCAGGCCGCCTCGTCCTCGCCCGCCTGGCGCGCGTACCAGCGCACCGAGGCCTCCACGGCGAGGCAGTGGCGGCGCAGCGCCTCGGACTGGATGTGCTCGCAGACGATCGCCCAGGCGGCGTCACGGTCATGCACGAGGTCGTCGGACATCGGGCGCAAGCGTATCCGAGGCGGGGCCCCGGGGAGGGGCGGCGGCTACGATTCGCCGCGTGAGCGCGACTGCGGCTACCCGTGGCGGCCTCGGCGACCTGCTCGTGATCGAGGGCGGCCACCCCCTCGAGGGGCGCGTCCGGGTCGGCGGCAACAAGAACGGCGCGCTACCGATCATCGCCGCGTGCCTGCTGACGGAGCAGGAGTGCGTGATCGACAACGTGCCGCGCATTCGCGACGTGGAGGTGATGGCGGAGCTCGTGCATGCCACGGGCGCCGAGGTCGAGTGGATCGCCACCAACACCCTGCGGATCCGCGCCGCCGGCGACCTGACGGCATCGATCGACCGCATGCTCAGCGTGCGCATCCGCGCCTCGATCCTGCTCGCCGGCCCCCTGCTCGCGCGCTGCGGGTCGGTGCTCGTCCCGCCGCCCGGCGGCGACGTCATCGGCCGGCGCCGCATCGACACGCACCTGCACGCCTTCGCCGCCCTCGGCGCGGAGGTGGAGGTGGACCGGGACTTCGCCCTGACGGCGCCCGGCGGGCTGGTCGGCACGCGCTTCTTCATGGACGAGCCGTCCGTGACCGCGACCGAGAACGCCGTCATGGCCGCGGTGCTCGCGAAGGGCGAGACGACGCTGATCAACGCGGCCTGCGAGCCGCACGTCCAGGACCTCTGCCGCTTCCTCGTGGCGATGGGCGCCGAGATCGAGGGCATCGGCTCGAACGTGCTCACGATCCGCGGTCGCGCCTCGCTCGGCGGTGCCGTCCACCGCGTCGGCCCCGACCATATCGAGGTCGCCTCGTTCATCGGCCTCGCCGCCGTCACGCCGGGCGTGGTCGTGATCGAGGACGTCGAGCCGGAGGACCTGCACCCCGTGCTGCACGGCTTCGAGCGGCTCGGCGTACGCATCGAGCTCGATGGGCGGGAGCTGACCGTCCCCGACGAGCAGGAGCTCGTGATCCGCGACGACGTCGGCGGGCAGGTGCCGAAGCTCGAGGACGGGCCGTGGCCGCAGTTCCCCGCGGACGTGACGTCGATCGCCGTCGCCGTCGCCACCCAGGCCACCGGCACGGTGCTGATCTTCGAGAAGATGTTCGAGAACCGCCTCGTCTTCACCGACAAGCTCGTCTCGATGGGCGCGCGGATCGTCCTCTGCGACCCGCACCGCGCGCTGATCACCGGCCCGTGCCGGCTCGTCGGCGAGCGCGTCGAGAGCCCCGACATTCGCGCCGGCATGGCGATGCTGATCGCCTCCCTGTGCGCCGAGGGCACCACCACCATCGGCAACGTGGGGCAGATCGACCGCGGCTACGAGCGCATCGACGAGCGACTGCGCGCGCTGGGCGCGCGGATCGAGCGGGTCACGGGCTGAACGACCGGATCGCCCGGTCGGGGAGCGCGAGCAGCAGATCGGCATCCTGCGTCAGGAGCCGCGCGTCGAGCTGCTCCGCGAGCGCCGCGTACGTCGCGTCGTAGGCCGTGAGTCCGAACGCGGCCCAGCGGGCGATGCCCGGCAGCTCAGGGTCGATCCGCGTCATCGGCAGGCGCTCGAGCTGTTCGACGATCGCGAGCAGCGAGCGCTCGTCGAGCGCCCGTCGGCGCGCCCCGACGTTCACCACCTCGAGGTCGACGAAGGGGGGAGCGATGACGTCGGTGCCGGGATCGGCGAACGCGTCCTCGAGGCCACCGGTTTCGAGGTCGTCGGCGTCCGGCA
>JAURLF010000122.1 GCA_030831375.1 Gaiellales bacterium
CCGCGCTCCCCCTCCTCCTCCATCCGCCGATCGATCACGCGCCGCGGCACGACCCGCAGGTAGCCGAGACGGTGCCCGAGCAGGCTCAGGAGCGCGGGCAGGAGCGTGACCGCGGCGAAGATCGAGATCAGCGGGATCACGAGGCCGCCGACGCCCATGGAGCGGATGAACGGCAGCGGCAGGACGATCAGGCCGGCCAGGCCGACGGCGACGGTGAGGCCGCTGAAGACGACGGCGTGCCCGGCGAAGCGCATCGTCGGACGCAGCGCCTCCCGCGTGTCGGCGCGGCCGAGGCGCACGAGCCGCGGCTCCTGGCCGGGCTCCGCGCGTTCGCGCTGGATGCGGTGCATCTCCTCCCGGAAGCGGTACACCACGAGCAGCGAGTAATCGACCGCGATGCCGATGCCGATCAGGGTCACGAGGTTGGTGACGTAGATCGCCATGTCGATCTGGTGCGCCGCGATCCAGACGATGCCGAGCGTGGTCGGGACCGTGGCGAGCGCGAAGACCAGCGGCAGGAACGTCGAGATGATCGTTCCGAAGATGAAGAGCAGCACGAACGCGGCGATCGGGACCGCGATCGCCTCGCCGCGGATCAGGTCTCGATCGACCACGGGCTGGAGGTCGCGGTTGATCGCGGTCTGGCCGCTGAGGTACGCGGTCCCCCCCTCGACCTCGCCGATTGCGGCGCGCATCTCCTCCACCCGCAGCTGGGCCTGGGCGGGCTCGAGGGTGGTGCCGATCGCGGCGTAGGCGATCGGACCTGAGACCTGGACCGGCTGAACCTGCGCCGCGCCCAGGGCCGAGGCCGCCCGTTCGGCGGCGTCGGCCGTCGCCTGCTGCAGCTCCGGGCCGGCCTCCGTCCCGGCCGGGCCGTCGACGACGAGCAGGAACGTCGAGTCGCCGCGCTGGCCGAACTCGGCCTCGAGCGTCTCGAGGACCGCCGTCGACTCCGTGTTCGGCAGGTCGAAGCGGTTCGACAGCAGGTCCGAGAGACCCCGGGTCGCCACGAGCGAGATCGCGACCAGCACGACCCAGCCGATCACGATCGGCCAGCGCAGACGGTCGGTGAGGTCGGCGATGCGCTCCATGGGGGACGTGGCGCGCTCCGCGCCGACGATCATTTCGCAGACGATGCCCGTCAGGCGCACTCGGAGAGTGCGAGGTCCGCCGCGATCTTGCCGGACAGGAGCACGAGCGGCAGCCCGCCGCCGGGGTGGGCGCTCCCCGATGCGAGGTAGAGGCCGCGGGCGGCCGGGGACGCGTTGCGCGGGCGCAGGAACGCGGCCCGCGGCCCCATTGAGGCGGTGCCGTAGATCGCTCCGCCGGGGGCGCCCGTCAGCCGCTCGAGGTCGGCGGGCGTGCGGCGCAGGACGACGCGGGCCCGCTCGCGGGCGCGCAGCCCGAGCGCGTCGAGGCGGTCGAGCACGTGCTCCTGGTAGCGATCCGCCTCCGCGTCCCAGTCGACGGGCCCGTGACGCGGGGCGTTGACGAGCACGAACCACGACTCGTCGCCGGGCGGCGCGCACGACGGATCCGTCGCCGCGGGGTTGCAGACGTAGATCGTCGGGTCGTGCGGCGGCTGGGGGTCGTCGAAGACGTCGGCGAACTCGGCCCGGTAGTCGCGGGGGAAGAAGATCGTGTGGTGGGCGAGGTCCTCGGTGCGGCCCTCCACGCCGAGCATCAGCATGAACCCCGACAGGCTGGCCGGCGCCGAGCGCACCGCACGGGCCTGTTTCGGCGCGTCGAGGAGGTCCCCGTACAGCGTCGCGGCGTCGCAGTTGGCGATGACGCAGTCCGCGTCGATCCGCTCGCCCGCTGCCGTCTCGACGCCGACGGCCCGGCCGTCCCGGACGAGGACGCGGGCCACGCGGCAGCCGGTGCGCACCTCGGCGCCCTGCTCCACCGCGACGTCGCGCAGCACCTCGGCGACCCGGTGCATTCCCCCGCGCGGGTGCCACGCCCCGAAGGCGGATTCGGCGTACGGGATCACCGCCATCGTCGCCGGCGCCCGCGCCGGGTCCGCGCCGGCGTACGTCGCGTAACGCTCCACGAGCTGGCGCAGGCGCGGATCGTCGAAATGGCGGGCGGCGAAGCGGTCGAGCGTGACGTGGGCGAGGATGTCGCGCGGGTCCACGGGGGTGCCGCTGCGGCGCGCGAGGTCGAGGGGGCTGCCGAACGGCTCCGAGAGGAACAGCGGCAGGCTCAGCTCCCAGGTGCGCCGTCCCTGCTCGACCAGGTCGCGCCAGCGCACGTCCGCGCCGGGCTCGAACGCGGCCACCGCCTGTGCGGTGCGCTCGGCGTCGGCGTGCGTGTCGAGGCCGCTGCCATCGGGCCAGACGTAGCGGCAGAGGGGCTCGACCGGCAGCAGCTCAAGGCGGTCGGCGAGGTCCACGCCGGCGGCGGCGAGCGTGTCGGCGATCGTGAACGGCATGGTCAGGAGCGACGGCCCCGTGTCGAACACGTGCCCCTCGGCCGCGGCGAGGCCGAGTTTGCCGCCGACCCGCTCCCCCGCCTCCAGCACGACCACATCGGCGCCCGCGCCGGCGAGGCGCACTGCGGCCCCGAGGCCGCCGACGCCGGCACCCACCACGACGACCCGCATCAGGCGGGCTCCCGGATGCGCAGGCGCAGGAGCGCCGGCACGGCGAACAGCCCCATCGCCGTGAAGGAGGCGATCGCGACCCCCCAACCGGCGAAGAACAGCGCGTGCGCGACGGTCGAGCCGATCCACGTCCACGCGTAGAGCAGCGGTCCGAGCGCGTCCACGAGGCTGCGCCGGCTCGGGACGTGCGGAACGCGTGCGACCAGCGCCCACCAGCCGAACAGGACGAGGCCGACCAGCAGCCAGCCGAGGAAGTTGACGAGCGGGATGCCGGCGTAGGCGCCGCCGTCCGGCCACTCCCAGTAGCCGATGCCGACCATCTGCGGGTCGAGTGCGACGTCCCACGCGGTCAGGGCGCCTGCCGCGGCGAGCGCGCGCAGAGCCGGCGTCGTGCCGATCAGCTCGCCGATTCGCCACGCCGGGAAGGCCATCATCGCCCACGCGAGCGGGATCACGATCGGCACCTCCAGGAGCTGCGGCTGCAGCCGCTCGGTGTAGAAGTACTCGCTGAACGGGAAGCCCGTGGCGACGCCGACCACCTCCGAGGCGTAGCCGCAGAGAAACGCGAGCCCCGCGAGGGCGAGCGCGAAGCGGGGGCCCGAGCGCGCCCACGCCGCGGCCACGGACGCCGCGAGGAAGAGCAGCACCACGATCAGGGTCATCGGGTCGATCCACGACGCGGGCACCTGCGGGTAGGCGAGCTGCGCGGCCACGAGCAGCGCGAACGCGAGGATCGCGATCAGGACGGCGGGCGTTCGGCGCTCCACGGGCTGCATGGTACGGCCGATCGGACGTCGTCCTGCGATGGGCAGATGGGTATCCTTCGACCATGACGCCGACCGAGCTGATCCTCGCCGCCCCGCGCGGCTACTGCGCCGGCGTGGATCGTGCCGTCGAGACCGTGGAGCGCGCCCTCGAGCTGCAAGGCGCCCCCGTCTACGTGCGCAAGCAGATCGTGCACAACCTGCACGTCGTGCGCGACCTCGAGGCGCGCGGCGCCGTCTTCGTCGACGAGGTGGCCGAGGTCCCCGAGGGCGCCACGGTCGTGTTCTCGGCCCATGGGGTCGCGCCTACGGTGCACGACGAGGCCGGAGGCCGTGCTCTCGACGTGATCGACGCGACCTGCCCACTGGTGACGAAGGTGCACAGCGAGGCGAGGCGCTACGCCCAGCGCGGCTACCGGATGCTGCTGATCGGGCACTCCGGCCACGAGGAGGTCGTGGGCACGATGGGCGAGGCCCCTGACGCTATCACGCTGGTCGAGAACGAGGGCGACGTCGGCGGCCTGCCCGACTACGACGCCGGCCAGCCGCTCGCGTACCTGACGCAGACGACGCTCTCGGTCGACGAGACGCGCGGGATCATCGCCGCTCTCAAGGCCCGCTATCCGTGGATCGAGGCGCCCGCGAAGGACGATATCTGCTACGCGACGTCGAACCGGCAGGCCGCCGTCAAGGAGCTCGCCCGCGCCACCGACCTGGTGCTCGTGATCGGCTCCGCCAACTCGTCCAACTCGTGCCGCCTCGTCGAGGTCGCACGCGAGGCCGGCGTTGACAGCCACCTGATCGAGGACGAGACCGAGATCGACCCGGCCTGGCTCGAGGGCGTCGCGCGCATCGGGATCACGTCGGGCGCCTCCGCGCCGGAGCGGCTCGTGCGGCGCGTGATCGCCTGGTTCGAGGAGCGCCACGGCCCTCTCCCCGTCTCCGAGTTGGAGACGGTGCACGAGGACGTCTCGTTCAACCTGCCGCGGCCGATCCGCCGCGCCCTCGCCGTCGTCGACGGCCCCGACGCGCCCTAGCGGGCCGCGTCGACGAGCGAGCAGGCGGCGCGCGCCGCGGCGCGCAGGTCGCCGGCCGAGGCGCGCAGGGCCGCACGCAGGGGCCGGGCGGCCCGGCCGATGCCGAGCACGGCGCTCGCCCCGGCCGCGTAGAGCGCGTCCGCATCGTCGTCGACGCGCCCGCCGAGCACGACGCACGGCACCTCCGCCGTCCGCGCGGCGCCGGCGACACGCGCAACGGTCTTGCCGGCGGCGCTCTGCGCGTCGACCGAGCCTTCGGCGGTGAGCACGAGTCCGGCGTCGGCCAGCCGCTCGTGGAAGCCCGTCTCCCGCATCACGAGCACGGCGCCCGGCTCGGGCTCAGCGCCGAGCAGGAAGCAGGCGGCGCCGAGTCCGCCGGCCGCGCCGGCGCCCGGACGGCGCGCCCGCTCGCCGTACAGCTCGGCGAGCCGCGCGAGCCCGTCGTCGAGGCGGCGGACCTGCTCGGGGCTGGCCCCCTTCTGGGGTCCGAACACGGGCGCGGCGCCCGCCGGCCCGGCAAGAGGGCTGTCGACGTCGACGGCGACCACGAGCTCCGTGCCGGCCAGCCGCGGGTCGAGCCCAGCCGGATCGATGGATCGCACTCGCGTCGCGTCCTCACCCGAACCGGCCAGCGTCTGGCCGTCGCCATCCCGGGCGACGAGTCCGAGGCCGACGAGGAGCCCGAGGCCGCCGTCGACCGTGGCGGATCCCCCGAGCCCGATCACGATCCGCGGCGCGCCGAGGTCGAGTGCGCGCAGCACCATCGGCGCGATCCCCGCGCTGGACGCGCGCATCACGTCGCGCTGCGCGGCCGGCACGTGGATCAGCCCGTTGGCCTCGGCGCCCTCCACGACGCAGGCGCCGTCGGGCAGGACGCCGAGCATCGCCGTGCGGGGCCGGCCGATCGCGTCGTGCGTGCGGACGGGCTCGCGCCGCCCGCCCCGGGCGCGCACGATCGCGTCGCAGGTGCCCTCGCCGCCGTCGGCGAGGGGGTGCTCGAGCGCCTCCCAGCCGGCGTCGCGGCAGCCCTGCGCGAGCGCCGACGCGGCCTGCGGCGCGTCGAGGGCCCCGCGCAGCTTGTCCGGGGCGCAGAGGGCGAGACGCCGGGTCATCCGAGCAGGTGCAGCCCGCTCAGGGGGACGTCCGTCGCGGCCTCGGCCGCGACGGGCTCGCCATCGACCGTGACGACATGGGTCGCGGGGTCGACGCGCACGGCGGCGACCGCGTCGTTGCCGATCATGTCGACCGCACCCAGGCCGCGCGTGCTGTGCACGGCGATGCGCTCCTTCGCCGTCGGCAGCTCGGCCGCGCCGCCCGTGTCGAGCGCCGCACGGCTGACGAAGGCGATGCTGTGACGCGCAGGGGCCGCGCCCATGCCGCCGATCTGCGCCGCGATCCGAACCGGCTGGCAGAAGGCGGTCGAGGCGTTCGGGTCTCCGACCGCGCCCCAGGCCGGGAAGCCGCCCTTGAGGACCAAAAACGGCTTGACCGAGAACCACCCCGGCTCCCAGAGCACGATGTCGGCGAGGCGCCCGACGGCCAGCGAGCCGACGTGGTCGGCGATGCCGTGCGCGATCGCCGGGTTGACCGTGCACTTGGCGAGGTAGCGCAGGACGCGCGCGTTGTCGTCGCCGGCCTCGCCGAGCGGCCCGCGCTGGTCGCGCATGACGCTGGCGAGCTGGAACGCACGGCGCATCGTCTCGCCGATCCGCCCCATGCCCTGGCTGTCGGACGACACCATCTGCACGAGGCCGAGATCGTGCAGCACGCCCTCCGCGGCCATCGTCGCGGGCCGCACGCGGTCGCGGGCGAGCTGGGCGTCACCCGGCAGGTCGTCGCGCAGGACATGCACGAGCTCGACCATGGCCTGGTGCTCGGCGGCGGTGTTGGCGCCGAACGGGAACGTCGGGTTCGTCGACGAGGTCAGGACGTGGGGCTCGCCGGCGAGGCGCAGCAGGTCGGGCGCGTGGCCGCCGCCCGTGCCCTCGATGTGGTACGCGTGCACCGTGCGGCCGGCGAAGACGTCGAGGGTGTCCTCCACGGACAGCCCCTCGTTGAGGCCGTCCGTGTGGATGCATAACTGCACGTCATGGGCGTCCGCGATCCGCAGGGCCGTGTCGATCACGGTGGCGTGCGCGCCGACGTCCTCGTGGATCTTGAGGCCCGCAGCGCCGGCGCGCAGCACGCGCTCGACGGGCTCGGCCAGGGTCGACGAGGCGCGCGTCAGCATCAGCGTGTTCAGCGGCACCTGGTCGAGCGCCGCGTGCACGCTGCGCAGCGCCCAGACCGGGTTCGTGCCGAGATTCCAGACGGGTCCGTAGTCCTGCACGACGAGCGTGGTCACGCCGGCCGCGAGCGCCTGGTCCGTCACCCGCGGTGACAGCAGGTGGATGTGGGGGTCGATCGCACCCGGAGTGGCGATCAGGCCCTCGCCGGAGACGATCGCCGTGTCGGTGCCGAGCACGACGTCGATCCCGTCCATCGTGTCGGGGTTGCCGGCACGACCGATCGCGCTGATCCGACCGTCGGTGATCCCGATCGCGGTCTTGCGCACCCCGATCAGCGGATCGATGACGAGCACCTGGGTGACGGCGATGTCGACGGCGTCGCCGGACGCGCGCGCCATCATCCCGTCGCGCGCGGTCTTCGCGAAGCCCGCGAGGACCTCCTCGCCGCGCTCCTGGTCGTCGGCCTCGACGCGGACCACGAGGCTGGTGTCGCCCAGCCGCACGCGATCGCCGGCCGTGGGCCCGTAGACGCGCGCGTAGGCGGCCGGCTCCAGGCTCATCGCGCCGCCCCCAGGTAGCCCCGCTCGGCGGCCAGCTCGAGTGCGCGGTCGAGTGCGCCGGACGCGTCCAGGGGCCCGTTGACGAGCCCGCCGAAGCCCATCGCGATACGGGCGCCCGCGATCGGCCGAATGGGCACGGTGCGCTCCTCGCCGGGGGCCCAGCGGATCGTGCTGCCGGTGGGGATCGCGAGGCGCATCCCCCACGCCGCCCGCCGGTCGAGGTCGAGCCGGCGGTTGGCCTCGAACAGGTGCCAGTGCGAGGTGACCGCGATCGGCACGTCGGCCGTGTTGCGGACCGCGATCTGCCCCGCGGGCGGTGGCTCGGCAGGGGCCGGTGCGGCCGTGACAACGCCCGGCCCGTCGGGCGATCCGGGCCCGAGCGGTGCGGGCACCACGACGAGGCGGCTGCCGTCCCGGAAGAGCGCCTCGACTTCGACGTGGCCGACGAGGTCGGCGGTGCCGGGCAGCACCTCGTCGGGCTGGACGGCGGCGAGGCCGGCCGCCAGCGCACCCGCGTGGTCGCGCCCGTCGCGCGCCGCCTCGCAGACGGCGTCGGCCACCAGGGCGATCGCCTCGGGGGCGTTCAGGAGCAGGCCGCGCGCGCGCCGCGCCCGGGCCAGCTCGGCCGCCTGGAAGAGCAGCAGCCGGTCGATCTCGCGGGGCGTCAGGAGCACCGGTCTAGCGTAGCCCGTATCCGCGCCGGTAGAGCCCCTGCAGGTGGCGCACCTTCGCCACGTAGGCACGCGTCTCCGCGAACGGGATCGCCACGGGTGCTCCCGCCGGCGTCGCGTCGACCCACCGGTCGACGTTGCCCTGCCCCGCGTTGTAGGCGGCGAGCGCGAGGTCGAGCGACTGCGGGTGGTCGGCGTACTTGCGCTGGAGATGACGCAGGTACCACGAGCCGTAGCGCACGTTGATCTCCGGGTCGTAGAGGTCGGCGGGCACGAAGCCGCCCCCGCCGGTGCGGTCCGCGATCCCCTGCGCGGTATCGGGCAGGAGCTGCATCAGGCCGATCGCGCCGGCCGGGGACTTCGCCTTCGGGTCGAACCCCGACTCGGAGTAGACGACGGCCGCCACGAGCGACGGCGCGAGGCCGTAGTTGTCGGAATGCGCCTCGAGGATCCACTCGTAGTCGAGCGGGTAGCGCATGCGGATGTACCAATCGGGCTCCGTCCGCACCGCCCAGACGCCGACCACGGCGACCGCGAGCGCGACCGCGGCGAGGAGCGCGAGGAACCGGCGCATCACCGCCCAGCGTATCGTGCGATGTACTCGTCGACGGCCTCCTGGAGGGCGTCCAGCCCGCCGGAGTTGTCGATCGCGTCATCGGCCGCCGCGGCGCGCCGCGCCGGGTCCCACATCCGCGCCTCCCGCTCCGCGAGCCGCTCGAGGCCGCCCCGGGCCCGCAGGCGCTCCCGGCGCACCGCGTCCTCGGCGGTGACCACGAGCGTGCGGTCGAAGCGCCCCCCGAGGTCCGCCTCGAACAGCAGCGGCGACTCGTACACGATCAGGGGCGGCAGGGGCTCGTGCGTGAGCACGTCCCGCACCCACTGCTCGAACTCCGCCTCCACGAGCGGATGCAGCAGGGCCTCGAGCCAGGCGAGGTCGGCGGGATCGGCGAAGACGCGCGTCGCGAGCGCGACGCGGTCGACCTCGCCGTCCGGTCCGATCACGCCGGCGCCGAAGCGCTCGACGATGCGGTCGCGGACGGACTGGCGGTGGTAGAGCGCGTGCACGATCGCGTCCGCGCCGAGGACGGCGCAGCCGCGCGTCGCGAACGCGCGCAGCACGCTGGACTTGCCCGCGCCGATGGCCCCCGTCAGCCCGATCAGGAGCGGACGGGTCAGGGCGCCGCCCTAGGCCTCGGCGTCGCCCTCGGCCTCGGCCTCGACGGCCTCCGCCTCGACCTCGACGATCTCCTCCGTGACCTCGACGACCTCGGCCTCGGTCTCCGCCTCGACGGCCGCGGCCTCCTTGGAGGCCTGCTCGGCGGCGACGGCGGCGGCCAGCTCGGCGGCCATGCCGGGCGGCAGCAGCCCCTCGAGGTCGTACTCGCCCTCGGCCACCGTGTCGAGCGACAGGTCGCCGGAACCGCCACCCTCGGCGATCGGCTCGTTCGGGTCGATGAACGGGTCGCCGCCCGGGATCAGGCTGATCGGCGCGACCACGGGATCGCCCGGCAGGACCTGCTTCATGGACAGGCTGAGGCGGCGGCGCTCCGGGTCGACCTCGATGATCCGGACGAGGACGTGATCGCCCTGCGAGACCACCTCGCGGGGGTTATCCACGTGGCGCTCGGCGAGCTCCGAGATGTGCACGAGACCCTCGACGCCCTGCAGGATCTCGACGAAGGCGCCGAACGTGACGACCTTCGTGGCGCGGCCGTGCACGACGTCGCCCTGCTGGTACGACTCGAGCACGCGCTGCCACGGGTCGGCCTGCGTCTGCTTGAGGCCGAGCGAGATGCGCTGGCGGTCGCGGTCGACGTCGAGCACCTTGACCTCGACCTCCTGGCCGATCTCGAGCAGCTCGGAGGGGTGGTTGACGTGGCTCCAGGACAGCTCGGAGATGTGGATCAGACCGTCGATGCCGTCGAGGTCGACGAAGGCGCCGAAGTCGACGATGTTCGAGACGACGCCGGTCACGGTCTTCCCGGGCACGAGGTCGTCGAGGATCCGCTGGCGCACCTCGCGGCGCTCCTCCTCGAGCATCGCGCGGCGCGACAGGACGACGTTGTTGCGCGAGCGGTTCAGCTCGATCACCTTGCAGCGCAGCTCCTGGCCGCGGAACTCCTCGAGGTCCTGGACGCGGCGGATGTCGACGAGGGACGCGGGCAGGAAGCCGCGCACGCCGAGGTCGATGATCAGGCCGCCCTTGACGACCTC
>JAURLF010000123.1 GCA_030831375.1 Gaiellales bacterium
ACGTCGTCGTCGGCACGTCCGCGGGGTCGGCGCTGACGACGATGGTCGACGCGACGGACCGCTCGCGCGTCGCGCAGGCGCTCCAGCTCGTGCCCGCGCTCGGGGTGGGTGCGGGGGAGCCGCCCGCGGCGATCGCGCTGTGTTTGGCGATGTCCGACGCCGAGCCCGGGACGGTGCAGGCGATCGGCCGCGCGGCGCTCGCGGCGGCGACGATCGGCGAGGGCGAGTGGCGCGGGCTGGTCGGGATGCTCGCCGGGCAGATCGGGCGCGACTGGGCCCCGCGGGCGGCGATCACCGCCACCGACGCCGACACGGGCGAGCGGGTGGTGCTGCGGGACGGCGACGCCCCGCTCGCGGAGGCGATCGCGGCGAGCACGGCGGTGCCGGGCGTCCTGCCGGTCGTATCGGTCGCGGGGCGGCGGCTGATGGACGGCGGCGTCCGCAGCACCACGAACGCGGATGTGGCCCGCGACGCGGGCGCCGGGCGCGTCCTCGTCGTGCGGCTCGTCCCGGCGAGCGCCGACGACGGGCCGTGGGCGAACCGCCCGGCGCGGCTCGTCGAGGAGCTGGCCGGGGTCTCCGCGGTGCTCGAGGTGGCGCCGGCGGACCTGCCGGAGGGCGACCTGATGGATCCGGCGCTGGTCTCGCCGGCGTACACGGCGGGGTACTGGCAGGGCAAGGAGGGCGCGCCCGACGTCCTCGCCTTCTGGCGCGCCTGAGCGTCCGGCGGTGGGTCCGGGTGGGGCGGGCCTGTCACAAGCGGGCGGCCACGAATCGCCTGCCTGCACCGGATTTCGGCTCAACCATGCGGATACGAACATATGTTCGTGTGGTTGATCCGAGTTGCAAAGTGGGGATCAGTGGGGTAAGGTGGGGCAACTTGGAAGGGAAGGGGGCACCGTGTGGGGCCCTGTCCCGGAGGAGAAACCGCTCCCCATGCTGCTCGGCGAATACGCGCAGAAGCTCGACGAGAAGAACCGGGTGACGGTTCCGTCGCGGCTGCGCGCGCCCTTCGCAGACGGCGTCTACGTGACGCGCGGCCTCGACCGCTGCGTCGCCCTCTACGCCCGCGACGGCTGGGATTCCTTCGTCGAGGCGCAGACCGCCCGGCTCGATCCGTTCACCCGCGAGGGGCGCCAGATGGAGCGCTTCCTGTTCGGCGGGGCGGTCGAGGCCGAGCTCGACCGGCAGGGCCGCATCGCCCTGCCCGCACCGCTGATGCAGCACGCGTCGCTCGGCCGCGAGATCGTCGTGGTCGGCGTGCGCGACCGTCTGGAGATCTGGGATCGCGGGGCGTGGGAGCACGGCCTCGCCGAGCTGGAAGGGAGCGCCGAAGTTGTCGCAGAGCGCCTGGTCCGTGATGCCCGCTGATGCCCTCGCCCATGAGCCCGTCCTCGCGCACGAGGTCGTGGCCCTGCTCGACGTCGCCGCCGGCATGACCGTCGTCGACGGCACGTTCGGCGCCGGTGGCCACGCCGCCATGCTGGCCGAGCAGATGCACGGCCGTGGGGCGTACGTCGCCGTCGACCGCGACCCGTCCGTTGAGCCGCGCGCCCGCGCCTTCCGCGCGGCGCACCCGGACATGGCCGTGCGGCTGATGCAGCGCGACTTCGTCGACGCCTTCCGCTCGCTCGCCGTCGAGGGCGTGAAGGCGGATGCCGTCCTGCTCGACCTCGGCGTCTCGTCGATGCAGATCGACCAGCCCGAGCGCGGCTTCTCGTACACGGTCGACGCGCCGCTCGACATGCGCATGGATCCGCGCGGCGGCGAGACCGCCGCCGACCTGCTCGCGCGCCTCCCGGAGCGCGAGCTGGCCGAGCTGTTCGCCCGCTACGGCGAGGAGCGCTACAGCCGCCAGATCGCCCGCGCGATCTGCCGCCGCCGCCGCGAGCGCCCGTACGAGCGCAGCGGCGAGCTGGTGGAGACGATCCGCCGCGCGATCCCGACGCCGGCGCAGTTCGGCGCGGGGCACCCCGCCAAGCGCGTCTTCCAGGCCCTCAGGATCGCCGTCAACGACGAGTTGCGGATGGTCGACGAGGGCCTCGAGGCGGCCCTGCGCATCCTCAAGCCGGGCGGCCGCATCGCCGTCATCTCGTTCCACTCGCTCGAGGACCGCATCGTCAAGGAGCGCTTCCGCCGCGCCGCCCAGCCCTGCACGTGCCCGCCCGACCTGCCTATCTGCGCCTGCGGCCGCGAGGCCACCCTGCGCGTCCTGACCCCGCGCGTGATCCGCCCCGGCACGGCCGAGGCGGACCGCAACCCGCGCTCGGCCTCGTCGCGCCTGCGCGCCGCCGAGCGCACCCAGGCCCCGCTCGAGGGGGAGGAGGGCTAGCGGTGGCGGTCGCCGTCCCGCGTCCCGCCGCCGCGCCCCCGCGGCGGCGCACCCGGCCCCAGGCCGCGCCGCGACCGCGCCCGGCGCCGCAGCGCCGCCGTCGCGCGCAGACGCGCGCCGGCGTCGGCGGGCGGCTCGCGCCGTTCCGACTCGCCCTGATCGCCGTCCTGATCGGCATCGCCCTGTCGGCGATCGTCTACCTGCACGTCTCGTCGCTCAGGGCCACGATGCAGATCGGCGAGCTGCGCACCCAGGCCGCCGCCACGCTGAACGACGCGACCAACGTCCAGGCCGAGACCGAGCAGCGCCTGGCCGACGGCCGCGTCGAGCGCGCCGCCGCCGCCTACGGCATGGTGCTCGTGCCCTCCGAGGCGCTGCGCACGCTGCCGGTGCGCATCCCGCGGGACGGTCAGACGCGCTGACGATGGCGTCGAAGGCGCCCCCACGCAGCCCGCGGGCCCCGCGCCGACGTCGCCAGCGACCCGTTCCGCCGCCCGGCCGGCGGATCCGCCTCCTGCTCGTCCTGACCGCGCTCGGCTTCGCGGTCGTGCTCGGCCGTGCCGTGCAGATGCAGATCGTCGACGGCGGCATGTACGCCGAGCGGGCGACGGGCCAGCACCGCGTCGAGATCGTCACGAAGGCGCCGCGCGGCGCGATCCTCGACCGCGACGGCTACCGCCTCGCGCTGACGGAGCAGGCGCGCACGATCGGCGCCACCCCGAGCCTCGTCGCCGACCCGGCGCGGGTCGTGGCGGCGGTCGCGGAGGCGAGCGGCGAGTCGCCCGACGTGATCATGGAGCGCCTGACGGGCGCGGGGGAGGGCGTCGCCCACGTCGACCTCGCCCGCCAGGTGCCGCCCGCGAAGGCCAAGCGCGTCCAGGCGATGGGCCTCAAGGGCGTCGACTTCACCGTCGAGGAGCGCCGCGTCTACCCGAGCGCGATCGCCGCGCCGATGATCGGCGTCGTCGACCTCGATGGGCAGGGCCTCGCCGGCCTCGAGCTGCAGTACGACGAGGTCCTGCGCGGCACCGACGGCATCGAGGTGCGCACCGCCGACCCGGCCGGCAACGCGATCAGCGTTCTCCAGTCCGAGGAGATGCGGCGAGGCGCGACACTCAGCACCGGCATCGACCGCGAGATCCAGCGCGCCGCCGAGTCGATCACGGCATCCACGCGAAAGGAGTTCAAGGCGGAGGCGGTGACGGCGATCGTGCTCGAGCCGAAGACGGGCGAGGTGCTCGCGATGGCCGCGTCGCCGGGCCCCGTGAACGGGGACTTCCGCCAGGCCGAGGGCGCCGACGAGGTGCGCCTGCGCGCCATCACCGACGTCTATGAGCCGGGCTCCGTGTTCAAGGCCGTGACGATCGGCGCCGGCCTCGCGACGGGCCGGATCCGCCCCAACACGCCGGTCGACGTCGGCTGGCGCTGGGACCTCTACGACGCCACGTTGCGCGACTCGCACCCGAACCCGGGCCGCAAGACGGCGACGGACGCGCTGCGCGAGTCCTCCAACATCGGCATCGCGAAGCTCGCCTACGACCACCTGTCGGGCCCCGGCGGCAAGGACATCGTGCTGGCGCGCTGGATCGACCGCTTCGGCTTCGGCCGGCCGACCGGGATCGACCTGCCCGGCGAGGTCGGCGGCATCGTCACGCCGTACGCGAAGTGGTCCGGCACGAGCCCCATCAACATCCCGATCGGGCACGGCATCGCGACGACGCCGCTGCAGATCGCGCAGCTCTACGCCACGATCGCCAATGACGGCATCGCGATCCGCCCGCACGTCGTGACCCGCATCGAGGGGCGGGGCCCGGTCGAGGCGGAGCGGCAGCGGATCATGCCGCGCCGCGCCGCACGCCAGCTCGCGCGCATGCTCGAGGGAGTCGTCTCCGACCAGGGCACGGGCGCCGCCGCCGACATCCCCGGCTACTCCGTGGCGGGCAAGACCGGCACCACGAAGAAGCTCGAGGACGACGGCACCTACTCGAAGGACCGCTACCTGTCCTGGTTCGTCGGCTTCGCGCCCGTCGAGAACCCGCGCGTCGTGACGCTCGTGATGGTGGACGAGCCCGAGGGCGAGCTCTTCTACGGCGGCGACGTGGCCGGACCGGCGTTCTCGAAGCTGACGGAGCGCGCCCTGATCGCGATGGGCGCCGAGCAGGACCGCCGCGGATCCTGAGGCGCGGCCGCGCGCCCGACTACAGTGGGCGGGTGCTCCTGACGGACCTCCTCGGTCCCGTGCGCACGCGGGGAAACGCGCTGCCCCTCGAGGGGGTCGTCGTCGGCGACCTCGCGTACGACTCGCGCCGCGTCGCCCCGGGCGCGCTCTTCTGCTGCGCGCCGGGCCTCGTGGCGGATGGCCACGACCACGCGGCGGACGCGGCGGCGCGCGGCGCCGTCGCGCTGCTGGTGGAGCGCCCCGTCGACGTGGCGCTGCCGCAGGCCGTGGTGGGCAGCGTGCGGGCCGCGATGGGCCCGATCGCGGACCGCTTCTTCGGCGCGCCGTCGGCGGAACTTGCGGTGCTCGCCGTGACGGGCACGAACGGCAAGACCACGACCGCGTACCTGCAGCACGCGATCCTCGAGGCGGCGGGGCTGCGCGCGGGCCTGCTCGGCACCGTCGAGCGGCGGATCGGCGGCGCGGTGGAGCCCGCGGCGCGCACCACGCAGGAGGCGATCGACCTGCACCGCGACCTGCGCCGCATGGCCGACGCGGGAGATCGGGCCTGCGCGATGGAGGTCTCCTCGCACGCCCTCGACCAGGATCGCGTCGGCGGCGTGCGCTTCGCGGCTGCGGCCTTCACGAACCTGACGCGCGACCACCTCGACTACCACCCCGACATGGAGGCGTACTTCGCGGCCAAGGCCCTGCTCTTCGACGGGCGCTGCCCACGCGCCGTCAACGCCGACGACCCGTACGGCCGCCGGCTCGAGGCCGAGGTGCGCTTCGCCCTCGACGACGCGGGCGCCGACGTGCGCGCCGAGGACGTCCGGCTGGGATCCGACGGCTCCGACGTGCGCCTGCGGACCCCGTGGGGCGACGCCGACGTGCGGCTCGGGCTCGTCGGCCGCTTCAACGTCGAGAACGCGCTCGCGGCCGCCGCCACGGCGGGGCTGGCCGGGATCGGGATCGACGCGATCGCCCGGGGCCTCGCGGCCCTGCCGGGCGTGCCCGGTCGGATGCAGGTCGTCGGATCGGCCCCCGCCGTGATCGTCGACTACGCGCACACCCCCGACGCGCTCGCCACCGTCCTCGCCGCGGTGCGCCCGCTCGCCCGCGGCCGCGTGATCTGCGTCTTCGGATGCGGCGGCGACCGCGACCGCGGCAAGCGCCCCGAGATGGCGCGGGCCGCGTGCGCGGGCGCCGACCGCGTGCTCGTGACGAGCGACAACCCGCGCTCCGAGGACCCCGACGCGATCATCGCGGAGGTGATGGCCGGCGCCGGCGCGAATGCCGAGGTCGAGGCGGACCGTGCAGCGGCGATCCGCCGCGCGATCGGCGAGGCCGCGCCCGGCGACGTGGTGGTGATCGCCGGCAAGGGCCATGAGCAGGGTCAGGAGGCCGACGGCGTCGTGACGCCCTTCGACGACGCCGCCGTCGCGCGGGAGGCACGCGCGTGAGGCCGCTGCCCCTCGGCGCAGTGCCCGCCTCGGTCGTCCTGCGCGGCGACCCCGACCGGCTCGTGACGGGCGTGCAGATCGACTCCCGCCTCGTCCGGCCCGGCGACCTCTTCGTCGCGATCCGCGGCGGCGCCGACCATGTCGCCGAGGCCGTCCAGCGCGGCGCCGCCGGCGTCGTGCTCGAGGAGGACGCGCTCGATCGCGCCGCCGACGCGCCCGACCTCCTGATGACCTTCTCGAGCGTGCGCTGCCTGCAGTGCCTCGGCGACGTCAACGCGCAGGCCACGGACGCCGTCCGGGTCGGGATCACGGGCAGCGCCGGCAAGACGTCCACGAAGGACGCGCTCGCGCACCTCGTCGCCGGGCAGCGCCGCGTCGTGGCCGCCGCCGAGGGCCACAACAACGAGATCGGCTACCCGCTCAGCCTGACCCGGATCGAGGAGGGCACGGAGGTGGCCGTGCTCGAGCTCGCGATGCGCGGCCCCGGGCAGATCGCCGAGCTGTGCGCGATGGCCGCGCCCGACATCGCCGTGATCACGAACGTGGGGGAGGCGCACATCGAGCTGCTCGGCTCGCGCGAGGCGATCGCGCAGGCGAAGGCGGAGATCCTGCACGGGGCGCGCGAGGGCGGTCCCTGCGTGATCCCGTTCGCCGAGCCCCTGCTCGATCCGCACCTGCCTGCGGGCGCGGACATCATCACCTTCGGCGAGGAGGCGGGCGCCGACGTCCAGCTCGTCGACCGGCGGCCCGGGCCCGCGGGGCAGGAGCTCACGTACCTCGTCGACGGCGCGCTCCTGCCTCTGGCCACGAACCTGCCGGGCCGCCACCACGCCCGCAACCTCGCCGCCGTGCTCGCGGTCTGCCGCAGCCTCGGGCTCGACCTCGCCCAGGTCGCCGAGCGCGCCCGCGACATCCCCGTGCCGCGCTGGCGCGGCGAGGTCGTCGACGTCGCCGGCGTGCTCGTGGTCAACGACGCCTACAACGCCAACCCGTCGTCGATGGAGGCCGCGCTGCGGCTCCTCGCCGAGGCGCCCGTCGAGGGCCGGCGGATCGCCGTGCTCGGGCTGATGGCGGAGCTCGGCGACGAGGCGGAGCGCTACCACCGCGAGATCGGCGCGCTGGCGGCCCGGGTCGGGGTCGATATCGTGATCGCCGTGGGCGATCAGGCGCGCGCGTACCTCGAGGGAGCCGGCACGGGCTGCGTGGGCCACGCCGTGCCCGACCTCGACGCCGCTGTCGAGCTCCTCGCCGGCCTCGTCCGGCCCGGCGACCGCGTGCTCGTGAAGGGGTCGCGCGCCGCCGCCCTCGAGGAGCTGCCCCAGCTCCTCGCCGAGCACCTCCGGCCGGGAGGGGGCGCGTGACCAACGTCCTCGCCTCCGGGGTCCTCGCGATCCTGATCTCCGTGGTCGCCGGCCCGCGCTTCGTGCGGCTCCTGCGCCGCCTGCGCTTCGGGCAGCGAATCCGCGACGAGGGCCCCGAGGGGCACCAGGTCAAGTCGGGCACGCCGACCATGGGCGGCCTGCTGATCATCATGGCCACCGTCGTGCCGTACGCGATCTTCTCGTCGTTCGGCGCACGCAGCCTCGCCGTCCTGTTCGCGATGCTCGGCTGCGGCCTGATCGGCTTCGTCGACGACTACCTGAGCGTGATCCGCAAGCGCTCCCTCGGCCTGCGCGGTCGCTACAAGCTGCTCGGGCAGGTCGCGATCTCCGTCGTCCTCTGCCTGATCGCCGACCAGCAGGGGATCTCGACCCGGCTGTTCGTGCCGCTCGTGGACATCCACGTCGAGCTCGGGCCGCTCTGGTACGTGCTCGTCTTCCTGATCGTCCTCGGCGCCTCGAACGCCGTCAACCTGACCGACGGCCTCGACGGCCTCGCGGCCGGCACGACCACGATCGCCATGCTCGCCTTCACGTCGATGTGCGTGATCGGCTTCCAGGTCGGCCAGCGCGCCCTGCGCTTGCCGAGCGAGGACCAGCCCGTGACGGGGCCGGGCCTGTTCGACCTCCAGCAGCAGGGCTCGCAGACCCTCGACATGGCGATCCTCGCCGCCGCGCTGCTCGGCGCCTGCGTGGGCTTCCTCTGGTTCAACTCGTACCCGGCCGAGGTGTTCATGGGCGACACGGGCTCGCTCGCGCTCGGCGGCGCGCTCGCCGGCTTCGCGATCTTCACGAAGACGGAGCTGCTGCTGCTCCTGATCGGCGGCATCTTCGTGATCGAGGCGGCCAGCGTGATCATCCAGGTGATCAGCTTCCGCCGCTTCGGCCGCCGGGTCTTCCTGATGGCGCCGATCCACCACCACTTCGAGATGAAGGCGTGGAGCGAGACGAAGATCATGTTCCGCTTCCTGATCGTCGCGTCGATCTTCGCCTCGATCGCGTTCGTCCTCTACTACGTGCGCTTCGACCAGTACGTATGACGGGCGCCCTCGACCTGCCGCGCAGCCCGCTCGTCCTCGGTGCGGCCCGCTCCGGCCGCGCCGCCGCCCGCGCGCTGATCGCCGCCGGCCTCGAGCCGGTCCTCGTCGACGACGACCCCGCTGCGGCGCCCGACCCGCCCTGCCCCGTGCTCGCGCCCGACCCGGCCCTCCTCGACGGCGTGGACGTGCTCGTCAAGAGCCCCGGCGTGCCCGGCGCGCACCCCCTCGCGGTGCGTGCGCGCGAGCGCGGCGTCCCGCTCTGGAGCGAGGTCGAGCTCGGCTACCGCCTGCTGCCGCCCGGCGCGCGCGTGATCGGCGTGACGGGCACGAACGGCAAGACCACCACCACCGAGCTCGTGGGCGCGATGCTGCGCGAGGCGGCCCTGCCGCACGTCGTCTGCGGCAACGTCGGCGTGGCCCTGTGCGAGGTCGCGGGCGACCTGCCCGAGGGCGGCATCGTCGTCGCGGAGCTCTCGAGCTTCCAGCTGGAGGACGTGCACGCGCTGCGCTGCGACGCCGCCGCGATCACGAACCTGACTCCCGACCACCTCGACCGCCACGGCGACATGGAGGCGTACGGCGCCGCGAAGCTGCGGATCTTCGAGCGCCAGGACGCGGGCGATGTCGCGGTCCTCAACGACGACGACCCGTGGTGCGCCGCCCTCGGCCGGCTGCCGGGCGACGGCGCCGTCGTCCGCGTCCGCGCCGCGGACGCCGACGCGCTCGGCTTCGCGGAGGGGCGACTGCGCGGCGACCACAACCGCGAGAACGTCGCCGTCGCCGCCGCGCTGGCGCGGGCGCTCGGGGTGGGGGACGAGCAGCTGCGGGCCGCCGTGCGCGGCTTCGCGCCCGTGCCGCATCGGCTCGAGGACTGCGGGGAGGCGGGCGGCGTCCGCTTCTGGAACGACTCGAAGGCGACCAACGTCGACGCCGCCCTCAAGGCGCTGACCGCGTTCCCGGCGGGCGGCGTGCGGATCATCGTCGGCGGCTCCGACAAGGGCGCCGACTTCGCGCCGCTCGCGCAGGCCCTCGCGGGCCGCGTCGCCCGCGCCTACCTGACGGGCCCCGCCGGGCTGCGCATGGCCGGGCCGCTGGCCGAGGCTGGGGTCCCGCACACGGCCTGCGACGGCTTCGACGCGGCCGTGCGGCAGGCCGCGGCGGACGCCGCGCCGGGCGAGCACGTCCTGCTCGCGCCGGCCTGCGCGAGCTTCGACGCGTTCGCCGACTACACGGCCCGCGGCGACCGCTTCCGGGAGCTCGCGGTCGAGCTCGGCGCGGCCTGACCCGGGCAGGGGAGCGGTCGCGCGCGGCGAATCCCGCTCTGTGCGCCGCCCACGCCCCCTGCGTCTGATCCGCCCCGGCGAGCGCCCCGACACGCCGCCGGGCGCGAGCTGCCGATCGAGGGACAGGTGCTGCTGATAAGCGCGTTCTTCCTGACGATCTTCGGGACGATCATGGTCTACTCGGCGTCCAGCGCGCACGCCATGACCAACCCGGACTTCAACCACGACTCGCTGTACTTCGTCAAGAACGGCCTGCTCTACACCGTCGCCGGCGTCGTGCTGATGCTCGGGCTCGTGTTCATGCCGGCGGGCTGGATCCGCCGTTTCGCCCCGCTCGTCTTCGCCGGATCGCTCTTGGCCCTCGTCGCCGTCGCCATCCCCGGCGTCGGCCTGACGATCAACGGCGCCACCCGCTGGCTGCCGCTCGGGCCCGTCACCGTCCAGCCATCAGAGTTCGCGAAGCTCGGCGTCCTGCTCCTCGTCGCCGCCATCCTCGCGACCCGCAAGCGGCCCCCGGACACGGTCCGCGAGCTCCTGTTCCCGATCGGCGCCATCGTCGGCCTCGTCGCCCTGCTCGTGATGCTCCAGCCGGACCTCGGCACGACGCTCGCGATCTGCGTGATGGTGCTGGCCGTCCTGATCGCCGCCGGCACGCGCGCGTCGCTGCTGGCCAAGGTGATGGCGGCCGGCCTCGTGCTCGGCGCGATCGCGATCTGGGCCGCGCCGTACCGACGCGAGCGCATGCTCGCCTTCCTCGACCCGTGGGCGCAGAGCCAGGACGGCGCGTACCAGGTCGTGCAGGCGATGATCGCGATCGGCTCCGGCGGCATCCTCGGCCAGGGCCTCGGCTCGAGCGTGCAGAAGGTCAACTTCCTGCCCGAGGCGCACACCGACATGATCTTCGCCGTGATCGGCGAGGAGCTCGGCCTGATCGGCGCGATCGTCACCGTCGGCCTCTTCGGCGCCTTCGCGTGGGCGGGCTTCACGATCGCCGTGCGCGCCGCCGACCCGTTCCAGCGCCTGCTCGCCGCCGGTGCGACCGCCCTCGTGACGGGGCAGGCCGTGATCAACCTCGGCGCCGTCATGGGCATCCTGCCCCTGACCGGCATCCCGCTGCCGCTGATCTCGTACGGCTCGTCATCGCGCATCGTCGTGCTCGTCCTCGTCGGCCTGCTCGTGGCGATCAGCCGCGAGCCGCAGGTCGCGCCGCCACGTCCGCGCCGGAGCGGCCCCGCGTCGGATGCGCCGGGCACCGACGCGGCCCCGCGCCGGCGCCGGCGC
>JAURLF010000016.1 GCA_030831375.1 Gaiellales bacterium
TCGAGAGCGAGGAGCAGCTCTTCACGCTCACGCTCGAGCAGGCCGAGGAGATCCTCGCCAAGCCGAAGGAGCGCCGCGGCCGCGGCGGCCAGCAGCAGAGCCTGAGGGAGCTCGGGCCCGACCCCGAGACGGGCGGCACGATCACCCTGAAGGCGGGCCGTTACGGCCCCTACGTGACGGACGGCGAGACGAACGCGTCGGTGCCGAAGGACGTGCTGCCCGATGCGGTCACGCCCCAGATGGCGGCGCAGCTCCTCGCCGAGCGGCGCGCCAAGGGGCCGGCGAAGAAGAAGCGCGCGACCCGCAAGACAGCGGGCTAGGCGCCCGCTACGCTGGGCGCATGCGCCGCGCCCTCCCGCTGCTCGCCCTGGTCCTCGTGCTGGCCGGCTGCGGCGGCTCCGGCGACGGGGCGGCGGACGCGGGCGGCCCGACGACGCTCCAGATCACGCTCTGGCCGGCCGGCGAGGGACAGGGCACGGCGATCACCGCCAGCCTCGACTGCGATCCGCCTGCCGGCGACCTGCCCGACCCCGCCGCAGCCTGCGCCGCGCTCGCCGCCGACGCCGATGCGCTCGAGCCCGTGCCGGCGGACACGGCCTGCACGATGCTCTACGGCGGGCCCGAGGAGGCGCGGATCACCGGCACCCTGGACGGGGCTCCGGTCGAGGCGCGGCTGTCGCGCGTCGACGGCTGCAACATCGACCGCTGGCAGCGCCTCCTGCCCGTGCTGCCCGCCTACGAGCCGGTGCCCCTGTAGGGGCTAGCGCGCCTCGATCGCCCAGGCCGCGCGGTACGCGCCGAGCACGTCGTCCGCGGTCCAGCGGTGCGGGGCCACCGTGATGAAGTAGTCCTCCATCGCCGCCTCGGCGAGCGCGGGCAGCGCGTCCTCCTCGACGCCGGTCGAGCGCAGTGTCGGGAAGCCGATCTCCCGCAGCAGCGCCCGGACGGCGGCGACGGCGCGGGAGCCGTCGCCGCGGCCCTCGCCGGGCCAGCCCATCGCGTCGGCGATGCGGTCGAAGAGCTCCGGCTCGGCGGTGCGGTCGACGTCCATCGTCTCGGCCAGGATCAGGCCGATCGTGAGGCCGTGCGGCAGGCCGTAGCGCCCGCCGATCGCCTGGGCGATCGAGTGCTCCGAGCCGCAGTCGGAGATGTTCATGCAGAGGCCGCCGAGGAGCGAGCAGGCGGCCATCCGCGAGCGCGCGCCCGCGTCCGACCCGTCGGCGATCGCCGCGGGCAGGGCCTCGACGCCGTAGCGGATCGACTCGAAGGCGATGCCGTTGCCGATCGGGGTGCGCGCGACGACGGCGACGGCGGCGATCGCCTGCGCGATCGCGTCGACGCCGGCGTACATCGTGGGTGCGGGGGGCAGGCCGTGGGTCAGCGCGGGATCGACGATGGCGTGGCGGGCCCGCACCGTCGGGTGCGCGATGCCGGCCTTGAGGTGCGTCTCGGAGTCGGTCACGACGATGCCGCCCGAGACCTCCGAGCCCGTGCCCGACGTGGTCGGCACGGTCACGAACAGGGTCGGCCAGTCCCGGTGCTCGGCCCGGCCCGCCGCCCAGTCGGCGTACGGCTGGCCGCTGCCGTGCACGAGCCGCGCGGCCTTCGCGGTGTCCATCGCGGAGCCGCCGCCGATCGCCACGATCGCGTCGGCGCCCGCGTCGACGATGGCCTGCGCGCAGGCGGCGACGTCGTCGGTCGTCGGTTCGCCCGGCTCCTTGACCCACTGCGCGACGGCGCCCGGCGCCTGTGCGAGCGCCGCCTCGATCGCGGGGTGCCCGACCATCGCGCGGTCGATCACCGCCACCGTGCTCGACGCGCCCTCCGCGGCGAGGACCTCCGGCAGGCGCGCGATCTCGCCGTCGCCGAAGCGGACCTTGATGGGCAGGTGGTTGCCGAAGGGCGCGAGCGGCTCGAGCATGGGACCTCTCCTCGTCGGTGCGGGGGGGAGGCTAGACGATCCTGCCGCCGCCTCGGGCGGCGGCAGGACCGCAGCTCAGCCGATCGCCAGCTCGTCCCAGTGGACGGCGGGCTCGAGGGCCACGTCGAGAGCCTCCTCGAGCGTCGCGACGGGGTGCACGGCGAGCTCGGCCAGCACCTCCTCGGGCACGTCCTCGAGGTCGGCCTCGTTGCGCTTCGGGATGATCACGTCGGTGACGCCGGCGCGGTGCGCGGCGAGCACCTTCTGCTTGATGCCCCCGACGGGCAGGACGCGGCCGCGCAGCGTGACCTCGCCGGTCATCGCCACGTCCGGGCGCACGTGGCGCCCGGTCAGGAGCGAGACGAGCGCGACGGACATCGTCACGCCCGCCGAGGGCCCGTCCTTCGGCACGGCCCCGGCGGGCACGTGCAGGTGGAACTGCCGGTCCTCGAACTGGCGGCTGTCGATGCCGTAGTGCGCCGCGTTCGAGCGCACGTGGGTCAGCGCGATCGTGGCGGACTCGCGCATCACGTCGCCGAGCTGGCCCGTCAGGGTCGGGCCGCCCGTGCCGGGATGGCTCGACGCCTCGACGAAGAGGACGTCGCCGCCGACTGCGGTGACGGCGAGGCCGGTGGCCACGCCGGCGACGCCGGTGCGCTCCGCGACCTCGTCGTGGAACTTCGCGCGGCCGAGGTCGCGCTCGACGTCGTCCGGGCCGATCGCGATCGGCGCCGTCGCCTCGCCGGCCGCCAGGCGTGTGGCGGCCTTGCGCAGCAGCGTGCCGAGCTGGCGCTCGAGGGTTCGCACGCCCGCCTCGCGGGTGTGGTCGCGGATCACCCTGCGGATCGCCTCCTCGGACACCGTCGCCTCGCCCTCGAGCAGGCCGTTGCGGGTCCGCTGGCGCGGCACCAGGTAGCCGGAGGCGATGGCGACCTTCTCATCGTCGGTGTAGCCGTCGAGGGTGATCACCTCGAGCCGGTCGTAGAGGGCCGGCGGGATCTGGTCGGCCATGTTGGCCGTGGCGATGAAGAGGACCTGCGAGAGGTCGACCTCGACGTCGAGGTAGTGATCGCGGAACGTCGAGTTCTGGGCGGGGTCGAGCACCTCGAGCAGCGCGCTCGAGGGGTCGCCGCGCCAGTCCGACCCGAGCTTGTCGACCTCGTCGAGCAGGATCACCGGGTTCATCGTGCCGGCGTCGCGCAGGGCGCGCACGAAGCGGCCCGGCATGGCGCCGACGTAGGTGCGCCGGTGGCCGCGGATCTCGGCCTCGTCGCGCACCCCCCCGAGGGCGACGCGCACGAACCTGCGGTCGAGGGCACGGGCGATCGACTCGCCGAGCGAAGTCTTGCCGACGCCGGGCGGGCCGACGAGGGCGAGGATCACGCCGGCCTTGCCGTCCTCGATCTCGCGCTCGCGCCGGAACCGGCGGACGGCGAGGTGCTCGACGATGCGCTCCTTGACGTCGTCGAGGCCGGCATGGTCGGCGTCGAGGATCGCGCGGGCGCCCTGGACGTCGCCCGACTCCTCGCTGACGACGCCCCACGGCACGTCGAGCAGGGTGTCGAGGTAGGTGCGGATCGTGGAGGCCTCGGGGCCCTGGGCGCCGGCCTCGAGTCGGTCGACCTCGCGCTCGGCCTCCGCCCGCGCCTCGTCGGGCAGCTCGGATTCGGCGATGCGGCGGCGGTACTGCTCGAACTCGTCGCCGGCCTCGCCCTCGAGCTCGCCGAGCTCCTTGCGGATCGCGTCGAGCTGGCGGCGCAGCAGGAACTCGCGCTGCGACTTCTCCATGCCCTCGGCGACGTCCTCGCGGATCCGCTCGCGCACCGCGATCTCGGCCAGCACGTCGCGCATCCAGCCGGTCACCTTGCGCAGCCGCTCGGCGACGTCGACGGTCTCGAGCAGCTCGAGCTTGCGCTCGTACGAGAGGTCGGGGGAGAAGCCGGCGGTGTCGGCGAGCGCGCCGGGCTCGTCGATCTGGCGCAGCATCGCGATCACGGGGCGATTGCCGCGCGCCTCGAGGATCTCCTCGACGACGGCGCGGTACTCGCGGGCCAGCTCGCGCGCCTCGTCGCCCGGGTCGTCCGGGTCGGGGCGCTCGGCGACCTCGATGCGCAGGGCGCCGCCGGCGGCCTCGGCGCGGCCGAGGTCGGCGCGGTGCAGGGCGCGCAGCGTGACGCCGCGGCTGCCGTCGGGCATCACGGCCGGCTCGCCCTCGAGCTGGGCGACGACGCCCGTCTTGGCGAAGCGCCCGTCGACGCGCGGGACGAGCACGACGCGGCGGTCGTCGCCGACCTCGTCGACGGCGGCGTTCGCCTCGGGCGACGCGAGGTCCACGGCGAGGGCCATGCCGGGCAGGACGAGGGCGTCCTCGAGCGGGATCAGGGGCAGGAAGGTGGGCTGGGGGGCGTGGATCGGGGTGTCGTTCACGGGGCTGCTCCGGGGAAAGGGACGATCAGGGCGAAGTCAATATCTACTGGTAAGGCACTCAACGTTTCTTAGCCTATCGCTATTCCCCCGGCGGGGGATGTGTCGACACGCACCGGCAACCCTAGGGTGGGCGGGTGCGCCCGGTCGCGGGATCACCGCCGACCCGGCACCCGCCAGCGACCGGACGGGGGGTCGCGGCGGGGGCCGGCGGCCCGGCCCGAGGTCGGCGATCCCCGATCGTCCGCGCCGCTTGCATTTGCGATGGACAAGGACGACAATCGCCCTCCCGGCCGGGCGGTTCCCCCGCGGCGCCGGGACCGACAGAGGAGCACGAGATGGGGATCGTGATCGAGAACGAGTTCACGGTGGCCGCGTCCCCCGCGGACACCTACGCGCTGATGACCGACGTCGAGCGCGTCGCGCCCTGCATCCCCGGCGCCCAGATCACGGGCCGTCGCGACGACGGCTCGTTCGACGCGCTCGTGACGATGAAGATGGGCCCGATGAGCCTGTCCTACAAGGGGCAGATCGAGATCGTCGAGCAGGACGACGCGAGCCGCACCGCGGTGATGCGCGCGAAGGCGACGGAGGCCCGCGGCCAGGGCACCGCGCAGGCCACCCTGACCATGCAGATCACCGAGGCGGACGGCGGCGCGGCCAGCCAGGTCGCGGTCGGCTCGGACATCCTCGTCACGGGGCGGGTGGCCCAGATGGGGCGCGGCATCATGACGGATGTCGCCGGCAAGATGATCGGTGAGATGGCGAAGGCGATGGAGGCGACGCTCGTCGCCGGCGCGGAGGCGAAGGCGCGCGGCGAGGAGCCGCCGCCGACCGTCGCCGCGGAGGCGCCGTCGGCCGTCGGCATCGCCGCCGACGTGACCAAGGCGAAGATCAAGGGCCTCTTCGGAGGCGGCAAGGACTGACACACGAGA
>JAURLF010000124.1 GCA_030831375.1 Gaiellales bacterium
CGCCGGACATGGTGACGCTCGCGAAGGCGCTGGGCGGCGGCCTGCCGATCGGCGCGATCGGCGGCTCCGACGAGGTGATGGAGGTCGTGCGCAACGGCTCCGTCTACCAGGTCGGCACGTACAACGGCAATCCGCTCGGCATGGCCGCGGCGCGCGCCAACCTGCTCGAGGTGCTGACGCCCGAGGCGTACGCGCACCTCGACTCCCTCAACGACTACATGCTCGACGCCTGCTCGGCGATCCTCGAGAAGCACAACCTGCCCGGCTACACCGTCGGCATCAGCTCGAAGGGCTGCGTGACGTTCGCGAAGGACCCGATCGTCGACTACGAGTCGTTCAAGGCCCAGCAGGACGGCGAGCTGTGCGACCTCGCATGGCTCTACAACATGAACCGCGGCGTGTTCATGACGCCGGGCCGCGAGGAGGAGTGGACGCTCTCCGTCGCGCACACGGTCGAGGACTGCGCGCGCTTCGTGGACGCGTTCGAGGAGATGGCGGCCGACCTGACCGCCTGATCGCCCCGCGGGGGCCGCGTTATCGCTAGGGCTGCAACTCGGGCGTCGTGGCGACGGGCGCCTGGCCGGCCTCGGCGATGATAGCCTGCGCCTGCTGGATGATCTTCTTGTACGCCTCCTCGGCGGCCTTCACGCCCGTGTTGTAGCCGTCCCGGAAGCCGCCGGAGGACCCGACCGAGCCGATCACCTCCTCGCGCCCCTTCGCGTAGCCCTTCGCGAAGCCCTGCCGCTCACGCGCCTGCAACTGCTGCTTGGCCTGCTGGCGGGTGTCGCGCACGCCCTCCTTGTAGCCGGCGGCGCGGGCCGCCTCGAGCGCGGCGTCGTCCTCGCCCCCGCCCTGCCCGGTCACGTCCGCCGCGGTCGGCGCGGGGCCGCCCGTGACGGCGGAGACGACCACTGCCGTGGCCGTCGCGGTGACGACCACCAGGACGACGGCGGCGATGATCGCGGCGAGGATCTGCCGACCCGTGCGCGGACGCGGGTCGCCGCCCGTGCCGTCCCGCCCCTTCGTTCTCGCGCGTGTGGCCATCCAGCCCCACGATACGCGCTGAGCGGACGTCCTCCTGCGCGCGGTGTCAGCCGGCGACGGCGGTGCGCGCCCGGGCGAGCCGCACGAGCGACTCGTCCCGGCCGAGGAAGGCGATCGACTCGTACAGGCCGGCCGCCACCGTCGATCCCGCAATCGCGATGCGGATCGGCTGGAAGGCCTGCCGCGGCTTCAGCTCGAGCGCCTCGCAGACGCCCCGCAGCGCGGCCTCGACCTGCTCCGCACCGAACGGCTCGAGGTCCGTCAGGGCCGACACGGCGGCGTCGAGCACGGCGGCGGCGTTCGCGTCCTGGGCCAGCCTCGCCCACGCCTCCGGGTCGGGGTCGCGCGACTCGACGAGGGACCCGACGAGGGCGTCGAACTCGCCGAGCGCGCCGAGCTTCTCCTGCACGAGCGGCACGAGCTCGTCGAGGCGCTCCGCGCCCGCCAGGGGCGACGCCTGGTCCGCGAGGTGCGCCCGCAGCGCGGTCGCATAGGCGCCCGCGTCGAGGGCGCGCAGGTAGGCGCCGTTCATCCACGCGAGCTTCTCGTGGTCGAAGACGGCGGGCGCCGGGTTCACGCGGTCGAGCGAGAAGCGCTCCACGAGCTCGGCGAGCGACATGATCTCCGTCTCGCCGTCCCAGCTCCAGCCGCACAGGGCGAGGAAGTTGACGAGCGCCTGCGGCACGTAGCCGGCGGCGCGGAACTCCTCCACGCTGGCCGCGCCGTGGCGTTTCGACAGGCGCTTCTTGTCCCCGCCGAGGATCATGGACAGGTGCGCCGTCTGCGGGAACGCTCCGCCGAGCGCCTCCACGAGCAGCCGCTGGCGCGGCGTCGACGGCAGCAGGTCCTCGCCGCGGATCACGTGCGTGATCCCCATCTCCATGTCGTCGAGCGGGTTCGCGAGCTGGTACGTGGGCGCGCCGCCGCCGCGCAGCAGCACGGTGTCGCCGAGCAGGCGGTGCTCGAACGCGATCCGGCCGCGGACGAGGTCCTCGACGACGGTCTCGCCCTCGAGCGGCGTGCGGAAGCGGATGATCGCCGGCCGGCCCTCCGCCTCGAAGCGGGCGACCTGCTCGCGGGTGAGTTCGCGGTGCAGGCGCGTGGGCGCAGCCGGGTCGTCGGTATGGCGGGCGCGGTCGCGCGCCGCCTCGAGCTCCTCAGGCGTCTGGTAGCAGCGGTACGCGTGCCCCGCCTCGAGCAGCCGCTCGACGGCGCCGTGGTAGCGCTCCATGCGCTCCGACTGGCGGTACGGGCCGTGCGCGCCGCCCGCGGCGGGCGACTCGTCGAAGTCGAGCCCGAGCCAGTCGAGCGAGCGCTGGATCTGCTCGATCGCGCCCGCCGCCTCCCGCTCCGTGTCCGTGTCCTCGATGCGCAGGACGGCGGTGCCGCCATGGTGACGGGCGAAGAGCCAGTTGTAGAGGGCGGTGCGCACGCCGCCCACGTGCAGGAAGCCCGTGGGCGAGGGGGCGAAGCGGACGCGGACGGCCATGGGCGGAACCGTATCGGGCCCGCCGCCTATGCTGCGGAACCGTGATCGCGGGCGCGCACATCTCGAGCGCGGGCGGGCTCGGCAACGTGCCCGGCCGGATGCGCGCCATCGGCGCGGACGCGGCACAGGTCTTCATCCAGAGCGCGCGCACGTGGAAGCCGACGAGCCACCGCGCCGAGGACCTCGCGGCGCTGCGCGCCGCACGCGAGACGGGTGAGGTCGCGTACCTCGTCTGCCACGCGATCTACTTCATCAACCTCGCCACCGACGATCCGGCGCTGCTCGAGAAGAGCCGGGCCGCGCTGGCCAACACGATCGACGTCGCCAACGCCATCGCGGCCGACGGCGTCGTCCTGCACGTCGGCTCGCACAAGGGTCGCGGCCTCGACGCCACCCTCCCCCAGGTCAGCCGCGAGCTCAAGCGCGCGCTCAAGCGCCTCGACGGGCCGTGGCTGCTGCTCGAGAACTCGGCCGGCGCCGGCGGCACGATCGGCCGCGACCCCGTCGAGCTGGCCGCGATCATCGACGCCGTCGACGATCCCCGGCTCGGCCTCTGCATCGACACGTGCCACGCCTGGGTCTCCGGCGTCGACGTGACGGACCCGGCGGAGCTCGACCGGCTCGTGGCGGAGATCGACGGCCGCGTCGGCATCGAGCGGCTGCGCTGCCTGCACGTCAACGACGCGCAGGCCGCCTGCGGCTCGAACCGCGACCGCCACGCGAACGTCGGCGCGGGCGAGATGGGCGCGGGCCTCGACGTCTGCCTCTCCCACCCCGCGCTCGCCGACCTGCCGATGCTGCTCGAGACCCCCGGCCACGACGGGCACGGCCCGGACGCCGAGGAGATCGCGGCGCTGCGCGCCATGCACAAGCGCGGCGTCAGCCGCCGCGCGGCCCGGGCGCGTCGCGCACGGTGACCGTGAACGAGCCGCCGCCGGGCGGCTCGTGGAACTCCGGGTTGACGCAGCCGATCTCCGGCTCGCGGCGCGGGTAGGCGCGCTCGACCTCGGCCGTGCAGACCGGCAGCGGCGCGCGCACGGCACGCACCCCGCCGAAGGCGCGGCCGTCGTCGCGGCACGCCTCGAGCACGCCGAGGTCGATCTCCGCGGCGTGGACCTGCTCGACGCAGCCGACGTAGCGGCGGCCGTCGTTCGCGTCGTATGCGTACAGGCGCGCGCAGCCGAGACAGCCGAGCGGGTCCACGACCCAGTCGCAGTACACCCGGCAGCGCCGGCACGAGCCCTCGCGGTCGACCATCGGGCCCATCGTGGCACGGGACGCGGCCCCGCGTCGGGTCAGAGCAGCGCGCGGTACGCGGCGGCGTCGAGGAGGCCCTCGACGGCCCCGAGGTCATCGAGCTTGACGCGGACCAGCCAGCCATCGCCATACGGATCCTCGTTGACGAGCTCGGGCGACTCGACGACGCGGTCGTTGACGGCGGTGACGGTGCCCGACAGGGGCGCGATCACGTCGGAGACGGCCTTGACCGACTCGAGCGACCCATACGAGCCGTCGCCGGTGATCTGCGCGCCGACCGCGGGCGGCTCGAAGTAGACGACCTCGCCGAGCGCGTCCTGCGCATGCCAGGTGATGCCGAACACCGCCTCGTCGCCGTCGACCCGCACCCAGTCGTGGTCGCGGTGGTAGCGCAGGTCCTCGGGGTAGCTCTCCTCGGCGGGCATTCGCTCAGCTCTCCTTCGAATAGAACGGCAGGGGGACCACTTCCGCGTCGCGCTCGCGGCCGCGGACGTCGATCTGCAGCACGGTGCCCGGCTCGGCGAGCCCGGGCGGCACGTAGCCGAGGCCGATGCCCCGGTCGATGCTCGGCGACAGCGTCCCGCTCGTGATGGTGCCGACCTTGGCGCCGTCGTGCAGGACCGCGTAGCCCTCGCGCGGGATCGCGCGGTCCAGCAGGCGCAACCCGACGAGGCGCCGCTTGACGCCCTTCTCGGCCTGGCGCTCCACGACGGCGCTGCCCGTGAACGGGCGACCGAGGTGCACGAAGCGGCCGAGGCCGGCCTCGATCGGCGTCGTCTTCGGGTCGATGTCGTGGCCGTGCAGCGGGTAGCCCATCTCCAAGCGCAGCGTATCCCGCGCGCCGAGGCCACTCGGCACGACGCCGTGCTCGCGGCGCGCGAGGATGCCGTCCCAGAGGTCGCCGGCGCGGTCGGCGGCGCACAACAGCTCGACGCCGGGCTCGCCCGTGTAGCCGGTGCGCGCCACGATGCAGGGCACGCCGGCGACGACGCGCTCGACGCAGCCGAAGACGGGGATCGTGTGGGGCGCGGGCGCCTTCTTCGGCCAGATGTCGGCGAGCAGCTCGAGCGCCACGGGGCCCTGCAGGGCGAGCATGGCGGTCTCGTCGCTGAGGTCGCGGATCGTCGCGCCGCGCTGCTTGAGCGCCTTCAGGTGCGCGAGGTCGGTCGCGATGTTGCCCGCGTTGACGACGAGCAGCCAACGCCCCTCGGGCAGCCGGTAGACGATCAGGTCGTCGACGATACCGCCCTTGTCGTTGAGCAGGAACGAGTACTGGGCGCGCCCCTCCTCGATCCGGTCGATGTCGCTCGCCAGCGCCTTGCGCAGCAGCGTCTCCGCACCGGAGCCCGTGACCTCGAGCTGACCCATGTGGGAGACGTCGAAGAGTCCGGCGCGGGCGCGCACGGCGCGGTGCTCCTCGTTGATGCCGACGTAGTAGACCGGCATCTCCCAGCCGGCGAAGTCGACCATGCGCGCGCCGAGTTCGACGTGCCAGTCGTACAGGGGCGTGCGGCGCGGGTCGTTGGGCATCGGCTCTGCGGGTCGGTGTCCGACGCGGCGTCCCTGACGCGTCCGGCGCTATCTGCCTCGGATGATACCGCGTTCCCCCGGCGGCGGGCCCGAGAGCGCGCATTCGGCTCAACCACTGACGTCCGCGGCGCTCCACGCGACTCGGCAACGCAACCGTTACACCCCTGCGGCGCATCCGCGGGTAGGCTTCGGCCGTCGGCGGAGCGGCCGACGACCGCCATGCGCCACCTCCTGATCGCCCTCCTCGGCCTGCTTCTGGCCGCCCCGTCCGCCCTCGCCGCGCCGAAGTCCCCGCCCTTCACGTTGTTCCCCGTGATAGGCGGCGCCTCCTACACGAATGATTACGGCGACCCGCGCGGCTCCGGGGTCCATGAGGGCAACGACCTGCTCGCGCCCTGCGGCACGCCCGTCATCGCCGTCGTGCCGGGCACGATCCGCCTCGACTGGGGCTCGCGCTCCGGCTGGATGGTGACGCTCGTCGGCCGCAGCTCCTGGTACCGCTACATCCACATGGGCGTCGCGGGTGACCGCTCGAGCGCGCTGGCCAAGGGCCTGCGCGACGGCTCGCGCGTGAAGGAGGGCCAGGTCATCTCCTACGTCGGTCGCACGGGCGACGCCCAGAGAGCACCCTGCCACCTCCACTTCGAGCTCCACTACGACCGGCCCGCCGTCTCGCCGTACCGGTGGCTGCGGCAGGCGGCCATCGTGCAGCCGAACGCCGACGACCCGGCGATGGCGACCTCCTCGAGCCAGGCCACGCTGAGGATCTCCGGCACCGTCCAGTGGGCGGCCACGAGCGGTGGCGAGGGCCGCCTCGTCGTGCGCGCCCGGAAGGTGTCGTGCTCGAACGGCGACGGCGTGAACCGGCGCGGTCCGATCGCGCTGCGCGCCGCGCCCGAGCTCGTGGCGTCGCTGCGCCCCGGCGCGAAGATCACCGTCACGACCGCGCCGGCGACCCTGACGAGCGAGATGCTCGAGGTGCGCCCCCTGGCCTGGACGGCCGCGCGGGTCTCGTAGCGCTCAGCCCCGCGCGGGCGGGCGCAGCGCGAGGCCGATCGTGCGGCGCAGGTCGCCGAGCCAGTCCGCGTCGACCGTGTGCTCGACCGCCGTCTCACGGTAGGTGACGTCCATGCCGGCGGCGACGAGCTCGTCGCGCGCGGCGCGCCCGAAGGAGACGTCGATGACCGGGTCGCGCGAGCCGTGCGCGATCAGGACCGGCGGCCGGTCCGCAGACGCGAGGTCGAGAGCGTGCCCGACGACGTGCGGCACGAACCCCACGAGCGCGAGCAGTGCCGCCGGGGGCTCGCGATCCGCGGCGAGGCCCGTCGCGTACGCCATCACGCAGCCCTGCGAGAAGCCGCCGAGGACGATCCGCTCCGCGGGCACGTCGATCCGCTCCGGCAGGTCGTCGAGCCAGTCGCCGAGCGCCTCGGCGGCGGCGAGGAAGGATGCGGGATCCGGGTAGCCGACGCGCTCCACCTCGTACCAGTGCCGACCGCCGTCCGCACTCGCGAGGGGTGCGCGCGGCGCGACGCCGACGAGGCGCTGGTCCGGGTCGAGCACCTCGATCAGCGGGATCAGATCGTGCTCGTCCGCCCCGCGCCCGTGCAGCAGGACGAGCGCACCCTCGGGCGCGCCCTGCGCGGGCCGGATCCGCTCGACGA
>JAURLF010000125.1 GCA_030831375.1 Gaiellales bacterium
GCTACTTCTTGCCGGGCTTCTTCTTGCCCGCGACCTGCATGCGCTTGGGTCCCTTGCGCGTGCGGGCGTTGGTCTTGGTCTTCTGGCCGCGGACCGGGAGGCCGCGGCGATGGCGCAGGCCGCGGTAGCAGCCGATCTCCATCAGGCGCTTGACGTTCTGGGAGCGCTCGCGGCGCAGGTCGCCCTCGACCTGCACGTTCGCGTCGATGTAGGCGCGCAGGCGCGCGACCTCCTCATCGGTCAGGTCGCGGACCTTCTGCTGGTCCCCGATGCCGAGCTCCCGGCAGATCGACTGCGCGGTCGAGCGGCCGATGCCGTAGATGTACGTGAGGCCGATCTCGACCCGCTTCTCGCGGGGGATGTTGACTCCTGCGATGCGCGCCATGCCTACCCCTGCCGCTGCTTGTGACGGGGGTTCTGGCAGATCACGAGCACCGTGCCGGAGCGCCGGATCACCCGGCACTTGTCGCACATCGGCTTGACGCTGGGACGGACCTTCATGAAACCCCTCGGGGACTGCGAAACGACCTCGTCGGCGCAGGGCGAAGACGGACCCGGCCCGCGCGCGAGTGCGCACGGTAGCAGACAACCGAAAGCGGGTGCGTCGGGTGCATCAGATGGCCCGGTTGACGATGGAATCACCGTGCACGAGGGTCAGGACGCGCGGCCCCTCCTCGGTGATCGCGACCGTGTGCTCGAAGTGCGCGGACAGCGATCCGTCGGTCGTGAAGATCGACCAGCCGTCGTCGTCGATGCGGATGTCGTACGCGCCGGCGGTGATCATCGGCTCGATCGCGAGCGTCGTGCCGGGCTTGAGGACGGGGCCGGTGCCGGCCTCGCCGTAGTTGCGCACCTGCGGGTCCTCGTGCATGGAGCGGCCGACGCCGTGGCCGACGAGGTCGCGCACGACGGCGAACCCGGCCACCTCCACCACGCCCTGCACGGCGGCGCCGATGTCGCCGAGCCGGCAGCCGGGCTGGCAGGCCTCGACGGCCGCGAACAGGGACGCCTGGCAGGCGCGCAGGAGCGCACGCGTCGACTCGGGCACCTCGCCGATCGGGATCGTGACGGCGGAGTCGCCGACGAAGCCCTGGCGGGTGACGCCGACGTCGATCGAGAGGATGTCGCCGTCGGCGAGGACGACGTCGTCGCCGGGGATGCCGTGCACGATCATGTCGTTCGGCGACGCGCAGATCGAGCCGGGGAAGCCGCGGTACCCCTTGAACGTGGGCACGCCGCCCGCGGCGCGGATGTGGCGCTCCGCGACCTCGTCGAGCTCGAGCGTCGTCATGCCGGGCCGCGCCGTCTCGGCGAGCAGCTCGAGGGTCTCGGCGACGATCGCGCCGGCCGCGGCCATGCGGTCCAGATCGCTCGGCGACTTGCGGTGGATCACGCGGGCAGGGCCTGGTCGAGTCGCGCCGCGACCTCGTCCGTGCTGCCGATGCCGTCGATCAGGACCTCGCGCACGCCGGCGGCCCGGTAGTGGTCGCGCACGGGCAGGGTCTGGGCGAGGTAGACGTTGCGGTAGCGGTTGCGCACGACGTCCGGCTCGTCGTCGGGGCGACGCACCAGCGGCAGCCCCTCCTCGTCGTCGACGCCCGGCGTCGCCGGCGGGTCGTAGAGCTCGTGGTAGATGCGGCCGTTCTGGGCGACGAGGCGGCCCGAGATGCGACGCACGACCTCCTCCTCCGGCACGTCGAGCACGATCACGCAGTCCAGCGGCCGGCCGCGCTCCGCGAGCATCGCGTCGAGCGCCTCGGCCTGGACGACGGTGCGCGGGAAGCCGTCGAGCAGAAAGCCCGAGGCCGCGTCCGCCTCCGCGATCCGCTCGCCGAGCATCCGCACGACGAGGTCGTCGGGGACGAGGTCGCCCGCGTCCATGTAGCCCTTCGCCTCCACGCCGAGCGGGGTGCCGCCCTTGACGTGGGCGCGCAGCATGTCGCCCGTCGAGACGTGCGGCACGCCGAGGCGCGTCGCGAGGCGCGGCGCCTGGGTGCCCTTGCCGGCTCCCGGCGGCCCGAAGATCAGGTACGAGCCGGGCACCGCTACTTCAGGAAGCCCTCGTAGTGGCGCATCATCACCTGCGACTCCATCTGCCGCATGGTGTCGAGGGCGACGCCGACGACGATCAGGATCGACGTGCCGCCGAGGGCCTGGGCGACGGCCTGCGAGAAGCCGCCGTACTTGATGAAGATCGTCGGCAGGATCGCCACGGCGGCGAGGAAGATGCCGCCCGGCAGGGTCAGCCGCGTCATCACGCGGTCGAGGTACTGCGCCGTCGGCCGGCCGGGCCGCACGCCGGGGATGAAGCCGCCGTACTTCTTCAGGTTCTCGGCCTGCTCGACCGGGTTGAACTGGACCGCGGTGTAGAAGAACGTGAACATCATGATCAGCCCGAACTCGAGGATGATCGACGGCCACGACGTCGGGTCGAACCAGTCCGCCAGGAACGACAGGGCCGGCACGAGCTGGCCGATCGTCGGCGGCAGGAACAGCACCGCGACCGCGAAGATGACGGGGATCACGCCGGCCATGTTGACGCGCAGCGGCATGTAGGTGGATCCGCCCTGGGTCATGCGCCGCCCGACCATGCGCTTCGCGTACTGGATCGGGATGCGGCGCTGGCCCTCGTTGATGAAGACGACGGCGATGATCACGGCGAGCACGATCAGGGGCAGGCTGAGCCGCTGGAAGGTGCCGGAGCTCGCCCAGGCGCGCACGCCGACCGGCAGCGACACCAGGATCGAGGCGAAGATCAGCAGCGACTGGCCGTTGCCGATGCCGCGCTGCGTGATCAGCTCGCCCATCCACATCAGCACCGTGGTGCCGGCGGTGAGCGTGACGACGATCAGGATGAAGGAGCGCGGCGTCAGGTTCGTCAGCGAGTTCGACCCGCCGAGCACGGCGCCGTTGTGGAACAGGATCACGTAGCCGACGGACTGCAGCGCGGCCAGGATCACGGTCAGGTAGCGCGTGTACTGCGTGATCTTCTTCTGCCCGGCCTCGCCCTCCTTCTGCAGCGCCTCGAGGCGCGGCAGGACGACGGTCATCAGCTGCATGATGATCGACGCCGTGATGTACGGCATGATCCCGAGCGCGAAGAACGAGAGGTTCTGCAGCGCCTGGCCGGAGAACAGGTTCAGGTAGCCGAGGATCGTCGACCCGGCCGCGCCCTCGAAGAGCTGCTGGATCTCCGCCGTGTTCACGCCGGGCGTCGGCAGCCACGAGCCGGCCCGGTACAGGAGCAGGATCGCGGCCGTGAAGATCAGCCGGTTGCGGAGCTCCGGGACGCGGAAGGAGTTGGCGAGGGCGGCGAGCACGCGCCCAGCCTAGTCGTCGCTGCCGGCGGCGGCGCGCTCGATCACCACGGCGCTACCGCCGGCGGCCTCGATCTTCGCCTTCGCCGAGGCGGAGAACGCGTGCGCCCGGATCGTCAGCGCGTGGCCGACCTCGCCCTCGCCGAGCACCTTGACGGGGTGCCGGACGCGGCTCAGGAGGCCCGACTCGACGAGCAGCTCGGGCGTGACCTCGCTGCCGGCGGGGAACTTCCCGGCGACGTCGCCGACGTTGACGATCTCCGTCTGGGTCCGGAACGGCCCCATCGGCATCGACTTCTTCATGTGCGGGCCGCGCAGCTTGCCCATCCGCATGTACAGCGGCATCTGGCCGCCCTCGAAGCCGGGCCGCATCATGTGCGAGCCGGAGCGCGCCTTCTGGCCCTTCTGGCCGCGCCCGGCGGTCTTGCCCTTGCC
>JAURLF010000126.1 GCA_030831375.1 Gaiellales bacterium
CTGCTGCGCTTCGAGCTCGAGGTCGACCTGATCGAGGAGCGCGTCGCGGTGGCCGACCTGCCGGAGGCGTGGAACGCCCGCATGGTCGAGTACCTCGGCTTCGCGCCGAAGGACGACGTCGAGGGCGTGATGCAGGACGTGCACTGGTCGGAGGGCCTGTTCGGGTACTTCCCGACGTACACGCTCGGCAACCTCTACGCGGCCGGCCTGCTCGAGGCGATGCGCCGCGACCTCGACGTCGACGGCCTCGTGCGGGCCGGCGCGTTCGGGCCAGTGCTCGAGTGGCTGCGCGAGCGGGTCCACCGCCACGGCGCGGTGCCGCGCGGCGAGGACCCGATGCGCGCCGCGACGGGCCGCGAGCTCGGCGCCGACGCCTTCATGGCCTGCCTCGAGGAGCGCTACGGCGCCCTCTACGGCCTCTAGGCCCGTCCGGGGCCGCGCCTAGATTGGCGGCATGGACCGGATCGACGTGCTCGCCGACGGCTTCGTGCACCTCGACAGCGCGATGGCCGACGACCTTTCCGTGGTCAACGCCGCACGCGTCTCGTTCGGGACGCGCCGCGCCGAGATGGACGAGCGCGACGAGGGCCTGATCGGCTTCCTCATGCGCGAACGGCACGGCACGCCGTTCGAGCACAACGCGTTCCGCTTCCACGTGCGCTGCCCGATCTTCGTGATGCGCGAGTGGATTCGCCATCGCATCGGCTCCTTCAACGAGCTGTCGGGGCGCTACGCGAAGATCGACGAGGCGTTCTACGTGCCCGCCCTCGAGGACGTGCGCACCCAGGTCGGCAAGCCCGGCGCGTACACGTTCGAGGCGGTCGAGATGGAGCGCGCGGAGCGCACGCGCCAGGCGATGGAGGCCTCGTACGCGGCCTCTTACGCGGCCTACGAGGCGATGCTGGCGGACGGCATCGCGAAGGAGGTCGCGCGCAGCGTCCTGCCGGTGGGGATCATGACGGAGTTCTGGTGGACCGTGAACGCGCGCGCCCTGATGAACTTCCTGTCCCTGCGCAACGCGGAGCACGCGCAGCGGGAGATCCGCCGCTACGCGGAGGCGGTCGAGGCGCTGTTCGAGACGCGCATGCCGGTCACACACCGCGCCTTCGTCGAGCACGGCCGCCAGTCGCCCTAGTCGGCGAGCCGGCCCCCGTCGACGACGATCTCCGCACCCGTCACGTAGTCCGCGGTCAGGAGGTAGCGCACGGCGCCCGCGACGTCGGACGGCTCGCCGATGCGTCCGAGCGGGATGCGCGTGACGATGCGCTCGAGGGCGTCGTCCGGCAGCTCATCGGGCGGCAGCACCGTGCCCGGGTGCACCGCGTTGATGCGGTGGCGCGGCGCGAGCGCGCGGGCGAGGCCGGAGACGAGCGCGCGCTGCGCGCCCTTGGCGGCCGAGTGTGGGAGGTACGAGGGCCAGCCGCGCATTGCCGCCACGTCGCCGATCACGATGATCGCGCCGCCGTCTGTGAGCTCCGCCTGGGCGGCCTGGGCGACGAACACGAGGCCGCGCACGACGGAGCCGAGCGCGTCCTCGACGAGCTCGGGGGTGATGTCCGCGAGGTCGGTCGGGGTGAACGCACCGCCGGCGGCGTAGACGACGCCGTCGAGGCCGCCGAGCCCGATCGCGGCCTCGTGCACCACCCGTAGGGCGTCGCTGGCGTCCGCGAGGTCGGCGGTCAGGGCGAGCGCCGTCCGGCCGGGCCGCGCCGCGACCGGGTCGACGGCCCGCCGCGAGGAGACCGCGACGTGGCAGCCGGCAGCGGCGAGATCCTCGGCGATCGCGCGCCCGAGGCGCCGCCCGCCGCCGCAGACGAGGATGCGCGCGCCGTCGAGCTCCATGCGCAGCAGGGTATCCGACCGCCGCCGCCCCGGCCGTGCCGGTACGCTGCCGGCGTGGCCGCCCCGAATGCGCTGTCGCTCCTCCGGGTCGCGCTGGTCCCGCTCGTCGTGATCGCGCTGCTCGTCCAGTTCCCCGGTCACACGTGGGTGGCCGCCGGGCTGTTCGTGATCGCCAGCGCCACCGATGTCCTCGACGGCCGCATCGCGCGCCGCTCGGGCGGCGTGACGGTGTTCGGCACGTTCATCGACTCGCTCGCCGACAAGCTGCTGATCTGCTGCACCCTGATCGCGCTCGTGGAGACGGGCCGGCTGTGGGGCTGGGTGGCGATGGTGGTGGTCGCGCGCGAGTTCGCGGTCACGGGCCTGCGCCTCGTCGCCGCCCAGGACGAGGTGATCTCCGCGTCGCGCTCCGGCAAGGCCAAGATGGTGCTGCAGGTCGTGGCCGTCCTGGCCCTGATCCTCAACACCGCCTACCCGCTCGTCAACGACGCCCTCGTGCTGCTGATGGTGGCGGCCACGATCTGGTCCGGCGTCGAGTACTTCGTCGCCGGGCGACGGCACCTGCGCGCCAGCGTCACCCGCTGATCGATTCCGGCACGGCCCGCCGAGCCGCGCCATACTGCGTGCATGTTCTGGCGCAGGCGCGGAGACGACGCGGCGGCGGCCCTGCGGGCCGTCGGCAAGCACGAGCCGTTCCGCTGGGTGCGGCGGCTCGACGACGCCGAGCTGGAGCGCCTCGCCGAGAACGTGCGCGGCGACCTCGGGGCGTGCACGACCCGCGACGACCTGCTCGAGGCCGCGGCGCGCCTGCACTACCAGACGCGGCCCCGCATCGAGGGACGGCTCGCCCGTGGCGAGGAGGTGGTCGACGAGGAGGCCGCGCGCGGGCGCGCCCTGGCCGTCATCTTCGAGCGCCGCTACGGGGTCAGCCTCGAGCGCGCCCTCGAC
>JAURLF010000127.1 GCA_030831375.1 Gaiellales bacterium
ACCCGAAGTACAAGAAGATCATGCGCCGCTCGATGACCCTGCACGCGCACGATGAGAAGAACGAGGCGAAGATCGGCGACACCGTGCGCGTCGTCGAGACCCGCCCGCTCTCCAAGACGAAGCGCTGGCGCCTGGTCGAGATCGTCGAGGTGGCCAAGTGATCCAGCAGGAGTCCCGCCTGCGCGTCGCCGACAACACCGGCGCCCGCGAGATCCTCTGCATCCGCGTCCGCGGCGGCTCCCACCGGCGCTACGCGCGCGTGGGGGACATCATCGTGGCCACGGTCAAGCAGGCGACGCCGAACGGCACGGTCAAGAAGGGCGAGGTCGTGCATGCCGTCGTGGTGCGCACCACCAAGCAGCACCACCGCGACGACGGCACGAACATCCGCTTCGACGACAACGCGGCCGTGATCATCGACCCCGCCGGCAACCCGCGCGGCACCCGCATCTTCGGGCCCGTCGCGCGCGAGCTGCGCGAGAAGAACTTCATGCGCATCGTCTCCCTCGCCCCGGAGGTGCTGTGATGGCCCTCGGGATCAAGAAGGACGACACCGTCGAGGTCGTGTCCGGCAAGGACCGCGGCAAGCGCGGCAAGGTCATCTCCGTCGAGCCCGAGAAGGACCGCGTGATCGTGGAGGGCCGCAACATCGCGCGCCGCCACACGAAGCCGCGTCCGGTGGCGGGCACCAGCGGCCAGCAGATGGCGCCGGGCGGGATCCTCGACCTGGAGCAGCCGCTGCGCCGCTCCAACGTGATGCTGGTGTGCCCGGCGTGCGACGCCGCGACGCGCATCTCCTACGACACCGTGGGCGACGGCCGCAAGGTCCGCGTCTGCAAGAAGTGCGGGACCCACATCGACAAATGAGCGATATCGCAACCCACATCCCCAGGCTGAAGGAGCGCTACGAGCGCGACGTGCGGCCGCAGCTGATCGAGCGCTTCGGCTACTCGTCGCCGATGCAGGCGCCGAAGGTCGAGAAGATCACCCTCAACATGGGCGTGTCCGACGCGAAGACGGACTCGAAGGCGCTCGACGCCGCCGTCCAGCAGATGGCGCTGATCGCCGGCCAGCAGCCGATCCAGACGCTCGCGCGCAAGTCGATCGCCGGCTTCAAGCTGCGTGAGGGCATGCCGATCGGCTGCAAGGTCACGCTGCGCGGCGAGCTGATGTACGAGTTCCTCGACCGCCTGACGACCGTCGCCCTGCCCCGCATCCGCGACTTCCGCGGCATCAGCCCGAAGTCGTTCGACGGGCGCGGCAACTACTCGCTGGGCATCCGCGAGCAGATCATCTTCCCCGAGATCGACTACGACAAGGTCGACCAGGTCCGGGGCCTGGACATCACGATCACCACGACCGCGGCGACCGACGACGAGGCGCGAGAGCTGCTTCGCGCGCTCGGCATGCCGTTCCGGGAGTCCTGACATGGCCAAGACCGCCCTGCGCATGAAGGCCGCCCGGCCGCCGAAGTACAAGGTCCGCGGGTACTCCCGCTGCCAGAAGTGCGGCCGCTCGCGTGCCGTCTACAAGAAGTTCGGCCTCTGCCGCATCTGCCTCCGGCAGCTCGCGCACGAGGGAGTCATCCCCGGCATGACGAAGTCGAGCTGGTAGCCCCATGGTCAACGATCCCATCGCCGACATGCTGACCCGCATCCGCAACGCCAACACGGCGCTGCACGACCGCGTCGTCATGCCCACGTCGAAGAGCAAGCGCGAGATCGCGCGCATCCTCCACGAGGAGGGCTACATCGCCTCCTGGTCCGAGGAGGCCGCCGAGCCGCAGCCGCAGCTGATCATCGAGCTCAAGTACGGCCGCAACCGCGAGCGCGTGATCTACGGGCTCAAGCGCGTGTCGAAGCCGGGCCGCCGGATGTACGCCCCGAAGGACCGCCTGCCGCGCGTCCTCGGCGGCCTCGGCACGGCCATCATGTCCACCTCGACCGGCATCTGCACCGCAGCCGACGCGCAGAGGCGCGGCGTCGGCGGCGAGGTGCTGTGCTTCGTCTGGTAGCCCCATGAGCCGCATCGGCCGCCGCATCATCACCCTGCCCGAGGGCGTCACCGTCGACGTGGCCCCCGGCCGCGTCACCGTGACGGGTCCGAAGGGCACGCTCGAGCAGGACATCTCGCCGGACATGACGGTCGAGGTCGGCGACGGGCAGATCACCGTCAGCCGCCCGACGGACCGCCCGAACCATCGCGCGCTGCACGGGCTCACCCGCAGCCTCGTCGCGAACATGGTCGAGGGCGTCTCCGCGGGCTACGTCAAGGAGCTCGAGATCCAGGGCGTCGGCTACCGCGCGCAGGCGCAGGGCAAGAACCTCGAGCTGGCGCTCGGCTACTCGCACCCCGTCAAGTACGACGCGCCCGAGGGCATCGAGTTCGAGGTCCCGCAGCCGACGCAGATCATCGTGCGCGGGATCGACAAGCAGAAGGTCGGCCAGGTGGCCGCGGAGATCCGCAAGCTCCGCCCGCCGGAGCCGTACAAGGGCAAGGGCATCCGCTACGCGGGCGAGCACGTGGCCCGCAAGGTCGGCAAGCGCGCGTAGGCTGGAGAGAGAGACGATGAAGACCACCACCGCAGAGGCCCGTCAGCGCCGCCACCGGCGCGTGCGCGGGAAGATCACGGGCACCGCCGAGCGCCCGCGCCTGGCCGTGTTCCGCTCGAACGCCGACATCTACGCGCAGGTCATCGACGACGCGAAGGGCCACACCCTCGCGGCGGCCGACTCGCGCGGCGTCTCCGACGGCGACAAGACCGCCAAGGCGAAGGCCACCGGCCTGATGATCGCCGAGCGCGCGAAGGCCGCCGGCGTCGACGCCGTCGTGTTCGACCGCGGCGGCTACCTGTACCACGGCCGCGTGAAGGCCCTCGCCGAGGGCGCACGCGAGGGAGGTCTCCGGTTCTGATGGCCAGTCGCGTCGGCACGGACGCCCAGGGGCGAGAGCTCCATGAGCGCGTCGTCGAGATCAACCGCGTCGCGAAGGTCGTCAAGGGCGGCCGCCGCTTCAGCTTCACCGCCCTCGTCGTCGTCGGCGACGAGATCGAGCAGGTCGGGGTCGGCTACGGGAAGGCCAACGAGGTCCCCGTGGCGATCCAGAAGGCGATCGAGGACGCGAAGAAGAACCTCTTCGTCGTGCCGCGCCACCACACGACCATCACGCACGAGATCACCGGCGTCTACGGCGCCGGCCGGGTCCTGCTCAAGCCCGCCTCGCAGGGCACCGGCGTGATCGCCGGCGCCGGCGTGCGCGCCGTGCTCGAGCTCGCCGGCCTCAAGGACGTGCTGGCGAAGTCGCTCGGCACGTCGAACCCGATCAACCTCTGCCGCGCGGCCGAGCAGGCGCTGCGCGAGTTGCGCCGCCCCGAGGAGGTCGCGGCGCTGCGCGGCAAGTCCGTGCACGAGATCCTGCCGCAGGGCCGCAAGGCCAGGGAGGCCGCGGCCGCCGCGGCCGCGGAGGAGGTCACCGCGTGAGCGTGAAGGTGACCCTCGTGAAGTCGATGATCGGCGTCCGCCAGGAGCACCGCGGCACGCTGCGCGCGCTCGGCCTCAGGCGGATCGGCTCGTCGAAGGTGCATCAGGACTCGCCGTCCCTGCGCGGCCAGCTGCACCAGGTCAAGTACCTCGTGAAGGTGGAGGAGGTCTGATGGCCGACGATCCGATCACCCTGTCCAACCTCAGCCCCGCGCCGGGCTCGCGCAAGAAGCGCAAGCGCATCGGCCGCGGCGACGGCTCCGGCACCGGCAAG
>JAURLF010000128.1 GCA_030831375.1 Gaiellales bacterium
CCGACTGCGCAGTCAAGATAGCACACGGCGCCGGGCCCGCGGTACCCTATCCCCCAGACGCCGGGGTGGCGGAACTGGTAGACGCACCGGACTCAAAATCCGGCGTCGGAGACGACGTGCGGGTTCGAGCCCCGCCCCCGGCATCCACTCGAGGAGGACGCGCGATGGCGGTGACCGCCGCCATGCTGATCAACGGACAGGCCGCGGGCCTCGAGCGCGACGCCATCGCCGTCCGCGACCCGGCCACGCTCGACGCCCTCGGAACGATCGCCGCGGGCACCGCGGAGGACGTCGCCCGCGCCGTGCGGGCCGCCGGGCCGCGCGACTAGCGCCCGCGGTCCCATTCGACGAGGGCGCGGCGCATCGCGTTGCGCACGATCGCGATTCCCTCGTCGACGCCCATGCCGGGCTTGGCGAGGACCTGGTCGGCGTCGACGGCCATCGCCAGCTGCGCGCTCAGCTGCGCGCTCAGGTCGGTCTCCGCGCAGGAGCCGCCGATGAACACCCCGAGCCCGCCGGCCCGGCAGGCCGCGGCGGCCTTGAGGGCCTCCGTCAGGCAGCCGAGGTCGGGCATCTTGATCTGGATCAGGTCGACGGCGCCCGCCTGGACGAAGCGCGCGACGTCCTCGTCGCCGTTGCAGAACTCGTCGGCCACGAGCCGCACGCGGATGCCGTCCTCGGCGAGCCGGGCGCGCAGCGCGGCGAGCAGCTCGATCGTGGAATCCGTGTCGTCGCCGAGGCACGGCGCCTCGATCGCCACCTCGAGCCCGTCCGCCGCCTTCTCGACCTCGGCCAGGAAGGCCGCCATCCGCGGGACGTCCTGCCCGGTGACGAGGCCGAGCATCCCGTACACGTCGAGGTGCAGGCGCGGGCGGTAGTCGACGCCGCCGACGTCGCGCACGCGCGCGACGAGCCAGCGCACGTAGTCGATGAAGGCGCCGCCGTCCGTTCCGAAGGCCTCCGTCGAGTTGAACAGGCCGTGCGGCAGCACCTCGACGCTGCGCAGGATCATGCGGTCCGCATTGAGCCGCCGGTCGTCGCCGGACTGCGCGTAGACGGGCACCAGCCGGGGCGCCGCGATCCCGGTCTCGCCCGCGAGGACGCGCAGCGGCGTGACGCCGTCATCGGCGGCCTCCGCGCTCAGGAGCGCCTGCGAGAGGCCGTAGCGGAGCGCGGTGTGGAGCTGGCGCCCGTCGATGCGGTGCGCGTCGACGAGGTCGGACCCGGAGCGGAAGCCGACCGGGCCGGCGCCGAGCAGGAGCTCACGGGCCGAGGCGAGCTCGCCGACGAGCGCGATCGGATCGACGGGCAGGTCGCGGCCGCCGACGCCGGCGTACTGGACCGACATCGCGTCGCCCCACCCGACCGCGCCGCTGTCGGCCTCGACGCGCAGGAGCAGCGCCCGTGCGGGCCGGCGCACCGCCTGGAGGCCGGGCGTGACCGGCTCCCCGCCGTAGACGAGGCCGTCCTTCGGCGCGCCCGCGCGGATCGCGAGCAGGTCGTCGTTGTAGTACGCGCCCTCGCCCTCGACCCAGTCGACCCGCGCGACCCGGAAGGCCATCCCGCTAGCCCGCGATCGCGAGGTCGACCATGCGCTCCATCTCGTCGAGCCCGCGCGCCCACGTGGCGGCGTCGGCGAGGTCGATCCCGAACGCGCCGAGCTGCTCGCCCGGCGAGGCGGCGCCGCCGGTGCGCAGGAAGTCGAGGTACGGCCCGACGAAGGCGTCGCCGTCCTCGCGGTAGAGCGCGTACAGGGTCAGGCTGGCGAGGTGCGCGAACGCGTATGCGTACGTGTAGAAGCGCGTGTTGATGAAGTGCGGGATGTACGACCAGCCGCGCCGGTACCCCTCCGGCAGCTCCATCGAGTCGCCGTAGTAGGCGCGGTTGCGGTCGATCCAGAACCCGCTCAGCCGCTCCGCGGTCAGCGCCTGCCCGCCCGCGCGGGCCCCGTACGCGTCCTGCTCGTAGCGGACCATCATCGTCTGCCGGAAGACCGTCGCGAAGCCGGACTCGAGCTCCTGGCGGACGAGCGCCGTGCGCGTCGCCGCGTCCGGCTCCTCCTTGAGCATGCGGTCGAACACGAGCAGCTCCGCGAACGTGCTCGGCACCTCGCAGAGCGCGAGCGGCGCGTGCATCGAGAGCGCCGTCTGGGCCTCGCTCGCGAGCGCGAAGTGCATGCCGTGCCCGAGCTCGTGCGCGACCGTCATCAGGTCGCGCAGCGTGTCGGTGTGGTTGAGCAGGATGAACGGCTGCGCGTCCTGCGCGACCGACGCGCAGAAGGCGCCGCCGCGCTTGCCCTGGCGCGGCTCGGCGTCGACGCGGCGCTCGTCGAAGACGCTGCGGGCGGCGGCGAGGATCTCGTCGGAGAAGCGCCCGAAGGAGTCCTCGACGATGCCGACGGCCTCCGCGTACGGCATCGCGCGGCCCTCGCCGAGCGGGGCGTACTGGTCGGCGAGGTGCAGCCGCTCGAGGCCCATCAGCTCGGCCTTGCGGGCGAACCAGCGCTGCGCCATCCCGTAGCGGTCCTCGATCGCGGCCATCATCGCGTCCACCCAGGCCGGCTCGAGCTCGTTCGCGAGGTGGCGCGGCTCGAGCGGAGACGCGTAGCCGCGCAGGCGATCCTGGACTAGCCGGTCCGCGACGATGCTGTCGTAGCAGGAGGAGAGCACGTCGCCGTGCGGCTCGAGCGCCGCGTACAGGCAGTCGAGGGCGGCGAGGCGCACCTCGCGCACCGGGGTGTGCAGGTACGAGAGCAGCTCGTCGACCGTGCGCTCCGCCTCGCCCGTGCCGTCATCGAACGGGACGCGGATGTTCGCGACGGTCTGGGCGAACAGGTTCTGCCAGGCCGACACGAGCGGCTCGCGCTCCGCCAGC
>JAURLF010000129.1 GCA_030831375.1 Gaiellales bacterium
GACGCCATGGGCCAACTGCGCGTCACACCCGCAGCCGACTGGGACGCGGCGCACGCCGAGATGGCGGGCGCGATCGACTCCCAGATCGTCACCGAGCCGATGGGCTCGTAGCCCGGACATCCTGAGGCCGTGAACCCGCGTCTCGCACTGGTGCTCGCCGCCTGCCTCGTGCTGGCCGCGTGCGGGACGTCGAAGACGGAGGGGACCTCGGAGCCGGCCGGTGCGCCGGCCGGCTCCGGGGCCTTCGTCAACATCACCTCCGACTGGGGACGCACGAAGGTCGCCGAGGGGCGCGGGCCCGCGGGATCGCTCCTCGCCGCCACCGAGGCCGTCGTGCCCGTCGAGACGGCCTACGGCGGGCGCTACGTCAGCGCGCTCGACGGCGAGGCGGGAGATGGCGCCCGCGAGTGGCTGTTCTGGCTGAACGGGATCGAATCCGACGTCGGCGCAGCCGATATCGAGGTCGGCCCTGACGACGTCGTCTGGTGGGACCTGCACGTCTGGGCCGACCGGGTGCACATCCCGGCCATCGTCGGACAGTGGCCGGCGCCGCTGACGCGCGCGCTGGACGCCGACGTGAGCGGCGTCACCGCGGACCCAGCCGCCGCCGCCGCGCTGGCCGCCGCCAACGTCGAGGCGCGGATCCCTGCCGCGACGAGCGGGCCGCGGGCGATCGCCGGCGCGAACGCAGCCCTCGTCGAGCGCGACCCGACGTGGCGCGCCGCCCTCGAGGACCCGCGGCGAGCGGGGCTCACCGCCTGGTTCGACGGCGACGAGATCGTCGTCTGGGACGCCGCCGCGGGGACCGCCGTGCCCGTCCCCAAGGCGCGAGCGGTGATGGTCGCGACGACCGAGGACTTCGACTCCCGAAGCGCCCCGGTGGTCGTGATCGCGGGCCGCACCGAAGCGGACGCGGAGGCCGCCGCCGCCGCGCTGGCCGGGAACCCGCTGCTGGTGCAGCGTCACTTCGCGATCTGCCTCGACGCGGAGGCGCTGATCGCCTGCAGCGGCGGGCAGGGGCTGACCCTGTGACCGACCCGCGGGGTCCGCTCGCGGTCTGCGTCGGGCTGATCGCCGTCTCGCTGGCGACCGACCAGCCCGCGCTCGTCGCGGCCGCGCTCACCGCCGCGGTGCTGCTGTACCTGTCAGCGCCGGTCGCGCACGGCCTGGTGCTGCGGCTCGCCGCCGCATCGGGCCTGCTGCTCCTCGTCCTCAACCCCTTCCTCGCCGTCGCCGGCGACCGCGTCCTGATCCCCGGACCCGGGTTCACGCTGCTCGACCTCGAGGTCACCGCCGAGGAGCTCCTATGGGGCGCCGTCAGCGGCATGCGCCTCGCCACCGCCATCGTCGCGACCTCCGCCTTCCTCGCGCTCTCCGACCCGGACCGACTGCAGGCGCTGGTGGCGCGGATCGCGCCCCGCTCCGCGCTCACCGTCGCCCTCTCCGCCCGGCTCGTCCCCGCCCTGCGCCGCGACGCCTCCGACCTGCGCGAGGCCCTCCTCCTGCGCGGCACGGACGGCGGGAGGGGCAGGCGGGCCCACGCCCGGCAGGCGGCTGCCCTCGTCGAGCCGCTCGTGGCCTCAAGCCTCGACCGCGGCGTCGGCATCGCGGAGGCGATGGCGGCCCGCGGCTACGGCGGCGCCCCCTTCACGCCACTGCCCGAGGACCCCGCGACTCGCTCCGGCCACCTCGCCATCGCCCTCGGCCTCGCCCTGATCGGCCTGGCCGTCGCCCTGGTCGCCGGCGCGCTGCCGTACGCCGTCTACCCGCAGGCCGACCCGCTCGCCACGCCGCTCGCGCTCACGGCGGGGGCGGCCGTGGTCGGCGTCGGAGTGATCGCCGCGCGCACCCTGCGGAGCGCCCGATGAGCGCGATCGCCCTGGCCGGGGTCGGCTACCGCTACCCGGGCGCCGCCGCCCCGAGCCTCGCCGACATCGACCTCGTTGTCGACCCGGGACGCATCGTGATCCTCGAGGGGCCTTCCGGCGGGGGCAAGACCACGCTCCTGCGCGTCCTCGGGGGCCTCGCCCCCGCGTTCCACGGCGGCGAGGCCTGGGGCGCGGGCAGCGTGGCGGGCGTCGACCTGCGCTCCGCGCGGCCCGGGGCGCTCGCCCAGCGGGTCGGCTTCCTCTTCCAGGAGCCGGAGGCGCAGGGCGTCATGGGCGAGGCCCTGCGCGATGTCGCCTACGGCCTGCAGTGCCGCGGCTGGGAGCAGGACCGCATCCTGCCCGCCGCCCGCGCGGCCCTCGCCGCGGTCGGCTGCGAGCACCTCGTCGGGCGGCGGCTCGACGCGCTCTCGAGCGGGGAGCGACAGCGCGTCGCCCTCGCCGCCGTGCTCGCCCCCGAGCCCGACGTGCTCCTGCTCGACGAGCCGACCGCCCAGCTCGACGACGACGCGGCCTGCGAGCTCGTCGGGCAGCTTCGCCGCTTCGCCGACCGCGGTCTCACCATCGTGATCTCGGAGCACCGCACCGATCGAGTCGGGCACCTCGCCGACGAGGTGCTGGGGGTCGTCGCGGGCCGAATCGCGGCCCCGCCTGCCGCAGCGGTCTACCCGCGTCCGCTGCCCGCCCTCGTCGGAGGCGAGCCGCCGTCCCTCGCGCTGGAGGACGTCGTCCTCGAGCGCGACGGCCGGCGCGTCCTCCACGGAGCGAGCGCGATCCTGCCCGCCGCGGCCTCCGTGGCGCTGGTCGGCCCCAACGGCGCCGGCAAGTCGACGCTCCTGCGCGCGATCGCCGGCCTCGAGACGCCGACGGCGGGAGTGATCCGCGATGCCCGGCGAGACCTCGCGCGCGTGCCCGCGGCCCAGCGGGTGCCGGGCATCCGCCTGGTGCCCCAGGACCCGGGCCGCACGCTGCTCGAGGCGACGGCGGAGGCCGAGATCCGGCGCGGGGCGGAGCGGCTCGGCATGCCGGCGGGGCCCGCCGACCGCGCGATCGAGGACCTGTCCCTCGCCCCGCTCCTCGACCGACATCCGCGTGACCTCTCCGTCGGCGAGCGCGAACGCGTGGCGATCGCCGCCGCGCTCGCCGTCGACCCCGCGCTGCTCCTCCTCGACGAGCCGACGCGCGGGATGGACGCGGCACACCGGGCGACGCTCGCCCGGATCATCGGCGAGCGCCATGCGCGGCGCCTCGCCACCATCACGGCCACGCACGATCGGGCGTTCGTGCGCGCGACGGCCCACGCCCTCTGGATCGTCGACGCTGGGCGCCTCGTCACCGGCGACGCGATCCCCGACGCGGTGCGCGAGGCGGTGCGGTGAGCGCGGGCTCGATCGTCGCCCTCGCGGGGCTCGTGGCGCTGGTGGCCGGGCTCGCGCTGTACGAGCGCGGCCGCGCCGGCTCGCGCGAGATCGGCCTCGTCGCCGTCCTGATCGCCGCGGCCAGCGCCGGGCGCGTGCTGTTCGTCGCCGTGCCGGGCGCACAGCCCGTGACGGCGATCGCGATCATCGCCGGCGTCGCGCTGGGCCCGCGGGCCGGCATCGCCGTCGGTGCCGGCAGCGCCCTCGTCTCGAACGCCTTCCTCGGACAGGGTCCGTGGACCCCGTGGCAGATGCTCCTGTGGGGCCTCGCGGGGCTCGCCGGTGGCCTGCTCGCACCGGCACTGCGGCGCTCGCGCTGGGCGCTCGTCGGCCTCGGCGTCGCCCTGTCGCTCGTGTTCGGCACGCTGATGGACGTCTGGCAGCTCGCCACCTTCGGGCCCGCCCTGACGCTGACGGCCTTCGCCGCCGTGCACGTCCGCGCCCTCCCGTTCGACCTCGCGCACGCGATCGCGACCGCGGCCATCCTCGGCCTCGCCGGGCCGTCCCTGATCGGCCTCGTCGACCGCAGCGCCGTGCGCGTGCGCGGCCGCTGGAGCACGGCGCCGGTGACGGGGGAGCCGCGTCCGTGATGCGCGCCGCGCTCGTCGCCGCGGCGCTGCTCCTGCTCACGCCCGCCACGGCCCTCTCCGCCCCGGCGGAGCTCGGCCGCGCCGGCGCGTACCTGGCCGGCAGCCTCGATCGTCGGGGCTGCGCCGCCGAGCCCGGCGGCGCCCCGTCGGCAAATCTGACCGCGTGGGCCGCGATCGGCCTCGTCGCCGCCGGCCGCTCAGCGGCACGGGCGGCGGACTGCATCGCCGGCCGCACGGCGGAACTGCGCTCCGCCACGGACATCGAGCTCGCGATCCTCGCGCTCGTCGCCGCCGGCCGCAATCCCCGCTCGGTCGGAGGGCGCGACCTGTCGGCCGCACTCGACCGGCAGCTGCGCCGAGGCCGCATCGGCCGGACACCGGCCTCGAACCAGTTCGGGATCCTCGCGCTGCGCGCCCTCGGCCGCCCCATCCCGGCCGCGGTTCGGGCCACGCTGATGCGCGACCAGAGCCGCGACGGCTCGTGGCCGGTCGCGCCCGGCGGCGAGGGCGATTCGAACCTGACGGCCTCCGGGATCGCGGCCGCCGTCGCCGCCGGCGTCCGCGCCTCCGACCCGCGCATCCGGCGCGCCGTGCGCGCGCTCGCGCGCTTCCGCAGCGCGAGCGGCGGCTACGCGCTGACCGCGGGCGCGCGACCCGACGCGCAGTCCACGGCCTGGGTGCTGCAGGGCCTCGCCGCGGCCGGCCGTCGCGACCGCGCCGCCGAGGCGCATCTGCGCCGCCTCGCCCGCGCCGACGGCTCGATCGCGTACCAGCGCGGCGTCACGATCACGCCCGTGTGGGTGACGGCGCAGGCCGCGATCGGGCTCGCCCGGCGGCCGTTCCCCCTGCGGCCGTGAATCAGACGGTCTCGCCCGCCGCCTCGTCGGCGACGCCCCAGACGCCCATCCGCCGGAACTTCGCGCGTCGGGCGGCGCGCCGCTGCGCCGCCGGCACCGCCTCGGCCTCCGCGAGCGCGCCGCGGATCGCCTGGTCGAGCAGGCGCGCGGCCTGGTCGACGTCCTCGTGCGCCCCGCCCTTGGGCTCCTCGACGATGGCGTCGACGACGCCGAGGTCGAGGCAGGCGCCCGCCGTCGGTCGGAACGCGTACGCGGCCTTGCGCGCCTGGCCCGCGTCCTTCCAGAGGATCGCGGCGCAGCCCTCGGGCGAGATCACGCTGTAGATCGCGTTCTCCTGCATCAGCACGCGGTCGCCGACGGCGATGGCGAGCGCGCCGCCCGAGCCGCCCTCGCCGATGACGGTGCTCACGATCGGCACGCTGGCCTGGCAGAAGGCGAGGATCGAGCGGGCGATCATGCCGGCCTGCCCGCGCTCCTCCGCGTTGACGCCCGGATAGGCGCCGGGCGTGTCGACGAAGGTGAGCACCGGGTAGCCGAAGCGGTCGGCGAGCTCGACCGCGCGGATCGCCTTGCGATACCCCTCCGGATGCGGCATCCCGAACATGCGGCGCGTTCGCTCCGACAGGTCGCGGCCCTTCTGGTGCCCGATCGCGACCACGGTCTGACCGTGGTAGCGGGCGAGCAGGGCGATCAGCGCCTCGTCGTCGGAGAAGGCGCGGTCGCCGCGCAGCTCGAAGGCGTCCGTGAACAGCCGCTCGGCGTAGTCGAGGGTGTACGGGCGCTCCGCGTGCCGCGCGAGCTGCACCGCGTCCCAGACGTGCGACTCCTCCGCGCGCGCCTCGAAGCGCTTGCGCAGGCGGCGCACCTCGTCCGTGACCCTAACCACGGCGGCGCCCCAGCCCGAAGCGGCCCAGCACCCGGTCGACCGGTCCCTCGCCCGTGATCGTGGCGTCGTCCGGCACGGGCACCGGGCCCTGCTCGCCCGTCGGCTCGTCCTCCGCCGGCGAGAACAGGAGCAGGAGCCGCGCGAGCTCGCCGCGCAGCTCGCGCCGGGGCACGACCGCGTCGAGCTGCCCGAGCCGCAGGTTCGACTCGGCGCGGCCGAAGTCCGGCGCGGTCTTCTCGCCCGTGGTCTGCTCGACCACGCGCGGACCCGCGAACGACAGCAGCGCGTTCGGCTCGGCGATGACGATATCGCCGAGCGACGCGAACGAGGCGATCACGCCGCCGGTCGTCGGATGGGCGAGCACCGAGATGTACGGGATGCCGGCCTCGCGCAGCTGGTCGACGGCGCCGACGGTCTTCGCCATCTGCATCAGGGCGAGGATGTTCTCCTGCATGCGGGCGCCGCCCGACGCCGTCACGCTGATCAGCGGGATCCCCCGCGCGAGCGCCGCGTCGGCGGCCAGGCAGAAGCGCTCGCCCATGACGCTGCCCATCGAGCCGCCCATGAACGCGAAGTCCATCACGGCGAGCGCCGCGGGCCGGCCCACGACGAGCCCGGTGCCGGCGACGAGCGCGTCGCCGAGGCCGGTCGCGAGCTCGGCGTCGAGCAGCCGATCGGTGTACGGCCTGAGATCGACGAACGCGAGCGGATCGGCGGCGCGCAGGTCGCCGCCGATCTCCTCGAAGCTGCCCGGGTCGACGATCTGGTCGATCCGCTCGAGCGCCCCGACGGCGAAGTGGTGCCCGCACTGCGCGCAGACGCGCAGCGCGTGACGCAGCTCGTCGTCGCGGTAGTGGGAGCGGCAGGACGGGCAGGTGTTCGGATGCCGGCGTCCGGGCTCGTCGCCGCCCGCGGGCCGCTCCACGTCGACCTCGACCGGGGCCATCAGCCGCGCGCCTCCTCGAACCGCTCGATCACCAGGCACGCATTGTGCCCGCCGAAGCCGAAGCCGTTCGAGATCGCGACGCCGACGGGCTGCTCGCGCAGCGCGTTCGGCACGTAGTCGAGATCGCACTCGGGGTCCGGATGGTGCAGGTTGATCGTGGGCGGCAGATAGCCGTTGAGGATCGCGAGCACGCAGATCGCGGCCTCGGTGGCGCCCGTCGCGCCGAGCAGGTGGCCGGTCATCGACTTCGTCGACGAGACCGGCACGCGCGGGGCGCGCTCGCCGAAGACGCGCTTGAGGACGCGCGTCTCCGCCGCGTCGCCGACGGGCGTCGACGTGCCGTGCGCGTTGACGTACTCGACCTCGTCGGGGGTGCGCCCGGCGTCGGCGAGGGCGTTGGTGATCGCCCGCGCCGGATTCTCGCCCGTCGGGTCGGGCTCGGTCACGTGGCGCGCGTCCGAGGAGAGGCCGTAGCCGGTGATCTCCGCGAGGATCACGGCGCCGCGGCGCTGCGCGTGCCCGAGCTCCTCCAGCACGAGCACGGTGCCGGCCTCCCCGAGCACGATGCCATCGCGCGTCGCGTCGAAGGGGCGGCTCGCGCCCGCGGGGTCGTCGTTGCGGGTCGAGCAGGCGCGGATGCCGTGGAAGCCGCCGATCCCGACGGGCACCACGCCGCACTCGGCACCGCCCGCCAGCATCGCGTCGGCCATCCCGGCGCGGATGTACATGACCGCGTCGCCGATCGCCATCGACGAGGCCGCGCAGGCGGTGCTGGAGGAGGCGAGCGGGCCGCGCGTCCCGAACTCCATCGACACGTAGCCGGCGCCCATGTTCGGGATGATCCCGGGCGTCCAGAAGGGCGAGAAGCGCTCGATGCCCTTCGTCAGGTAGTGCTCGTGGGCGAGCAGCTGCATGTCCATGCCGCCGATGCCGCTGGCGATCGAGGCGCCGACGCGCTCGCCCTCGGCGCGCACGTCGAGGCCCGACGAGTCGACGGCCTCGCGGGCCGCGCCCACGGCGAGGTGGATGAAGCGGCTCGTGCGGCGCGCGGCCTTGCGCTCCATCACGGCCTCCGGGTCGAAGCCCTTCACCTCGCAGCCGATCTTGACCGGGCTCTCGGACACGTCGAACGAGGTGATCAGCGCCCCGCCGGAGCGCCCCTCGCGGAGGGCGGCGTCAAGCTCGGCGATGCTGTTGCCGATGGGGTTGACGGTCCCCATCCCGGTGACGACGACGCGTCGCACCGCTACATCCCCAGGCCGCCGTCGACCGACAGGACCGCGCCCGTGACGAAGGCCGACTCGTCCGAGAGGAGGAAGCGCACGGTGCCCGCGATGTCCTCCGGCTCGCCGAGCCGGCCGAGCGGCGTCTGCGCGAGCAGGGCGTCGCGGATCTCCTCCGGCAGCACGTCCGTCAGCTCGGTCGAGATGTAGCCGGGCGCGACGCAGTTGACGCGGATGCCGCGCGAGCCGACCTCCTTCGCCAGCGCCTTGGTCAGGCTGATCACGCCGCCCTTGGAGGCGGCGTAGTTCGTCTGACCGAAGTTGCCGTGCAGCCCGACGACGCTCGACATCGTCACGATCGCACCGCGCTTCTTGCGCAGCAGCTTGCGCGACGCCGCGCGGCAGACGTGGAAGGTGCCGCCGAGGTTGACGTCGATGACGCGCTGCCAGTCCTCGGGCGTGATCCGCGAGATCAGGTTGTCGCGGGTGATGCCCGCGTTGGCGACGAGGTTCCAGAGGTCGTCGCCGAGCGCCTCCTCGGCCTGGTCGACCATCGCGGCGGCCTGCTCCGGGTCGGCGACGTCCCCGCCGATCGCGACGGCGCTGCCGCCCGCGGCCGTGATCTCCGCCACCACGGCGTCGGCCGCATCGCGGTTCGCCGCGTAGTTGACGGCGACCTTCGCGCCGTGCGCGGCGAGGTCACGCGCGATCGCGGCGCCGATGCCGCGCGACCCGCCCGTGACGAGCGTGACGCGGCCCTCGAGCGGTCGGTCAGCCATTGCCCAGCACCTCCTGTGCCTTCGCGAGCCCGTCCGGGTCGCTGATCGAGAGAGCGGTCAGGTCGCGGTCGATGCGGCGGATCAGCCCGCTCAGGACGTTGCCGGGCCCGACCTCGACGAACGTGTCCGCGCCGTCCGCAGCCAGCGTCCGGATCGCCTGCGTGAAGCGCACCGGCGCGCCGAGCTGGTCCATCAGGATCGGCACCAGCCCCGTCTCGTCCTCGTGCCGGCAGGTGACCGTCGAGAAGAACCCGATCGCCGGTGCCGAGAACGTCGCCGCCTCGAGCGCGGGGCGCAGGTCGTCGGCGGCCGCGGCGGTCAGGGGCGAGTGGAACGCGCCGGAGACGGCCAGCTTGATCGCGCGCCGCGCGCCCGCCTCGGTCGCCGCCTCGACCAGGCGGTCGACGGCGGCGTCCTCGCCGGAGACGACGATCTGGCCGGGGCAGTTGTAGTTCGCGACCCAGACGCCGTCGATGCCGTCGCAGAGCTCCTCCACCTGCGGGTCCTCGAGGCCGATCACGGCGGCCATCGCGCCGGGGGCGCGTGCCGCCGCGGCCGCGGTCGCCTCGCCGCGGGCGCGCGTCAGGCGCACGGCGTCGGCCACGGTCAGGATGCCGGCGGCGACGAGCGCCGCGTACTCGCCCGCGGAGTGGCCGATCGCCACCTGCGCGTCGAGGCCCGCCTCGCGGACGGCGGCCAGGCACGCGCACGAGGCCGCGGTCAGCGCGGGCTGCGTGATCTCGGTGCGGGCGAGCGCCTCCTGCGGCCCGGAGCGGCAGAGGGCGAGCAGGTCGTCGCCGAACGCCTCGGAGGCGTCCGCGAAGACGGCGGCGGCGGCCGGCGAGGCATCCGCGAAGGCGGCGCCCATGCCGACGGACTGCGAGCCCTGGCCCGGGAAGCAGAAGGCGATGGTCATGCGGGGTCCCCCATCCAGCGGATCAGGCACGTGCCCCAGGCGAGGCCGCCGCCGAGGCCCATCATCAACAGCCGCTGGCCCGGCTGCAAGCGCCCGGTGCGCCACGCGTGGTCGAGGCAGAGCGGGATCGACGCCGACGAGGTGTTGCCGTAGCGGTCGAGCGTGATCACGGTGCGCTCCATCGGGAAGCCGAGCCGCTGCACCCCGCTCTCGATGATGCGCAGGTTCGCCTGATGCGGCACCAGCAGGTCGATGTCGTCCTGCGCGTAGCCCCCGGCGTCGAGCACCCGCCGCGCCGAGTCGACGATGACGTGCGTCGCGAAGCGGTACACGGCGTTGCCGTTCATGCGGATGTTCTTGTCGAGCGGGTTGCCGCCGCGCGGCGTCAGGTCGCCGTAGAGGTCGAAGCCCTTCGAGCCGTCGACGCCGAGCTCGACCGCGATCGGCTCCGCGGTCGGCGCGGCGCCCTTGCGCAGGATCACGGCGCCGGCGCCATCGCCGAAGAGGATGCAGGTGCCGCGGTCCTCCCAGTCGGTGATCCGCGAGAGGATCTCGGAGCCGATCACCATCACGGTGCTCGCGAAGCCCGCCTGGATCTGGGCGATGCCGTGGGAGAGCGCGTACGCGAAGCCGGCGCAGGCGACGAGCACGTCGAGGGCGCCCGCCCCGTGCGCGCCGACCTCGTCCGCCACGAGCGCCGAGATGGACGGGAACGAGCGCTCCGGCGACGCCGTGGACGTGATGATCAGGTCGATCTCGGCGGGCGCGATGTCCGCGCGGTCGAGGGCCTGCCGGGCCGCGTCGATCGCGAGGCTCGTGACGGTCTGCTCGTCGGCGGCGATGCGCCGCTCGCGGATCCCGGTGCGCTCCACGATCCACGCGTCGTCCGTGTCCACCATCGTGGAGATCTCGGCGTTGGTCAGGACCCGCTCGGGGATCGCGGCGCCGACCGCGACGATCGCGATGTCGCTCGGAGTCGCGCCGATCACGCGGGCGGCTCCTCGAGCAGGCCGAAGGTGAGGACGCCCTCCACGGCGGCCTCGCCGCCGACCGTCGCCTCGCCGTTGACCCGCCCGATGCGGCCGCGCAACCGGTCCACCGTGATCACCATGTCGAGCACGTCGCCCGGCCGCACGATGCGCCGGAAGCGGACGCCGTCGATCCCCGCGAAGACCCCGAACTTGCCCATGTGGTCGGGATGCGTGAGCGCGCAGACCGCGGCGGTCTGGGCCATCGCCTCGACCATGGTCACGCCCGGCACGATCGGGTTGCCCGGGAAGTGGCCGGCCAGGAACCACTCGTCGCCGGTGATCGTCCAGCGTCCGTGCGCCCGCACGCCGGGCTCGAGCTCGACGATCTCGTCGACGAACAGGAACGGGTCGCGGTGCGGGATGATCGCCTGGATGGCGTCGCGGTCGAGCGCCGTCACCTGGGCCTCCGGCGCGGGTTGATGCGGGGGTTGGCGAACACGGGGGTATCGTAGCCGCGTGGACACTGCGGACCCGCAGCGCGGCCCCGGCCGGATCCTGATCGAGCTCGACGCCTGCCCCTCGACGCAGGACGTCGTGCGCGAGCAGGCGCTCTCCGGCGCGCCCGCGGGCACCGCCTGCACGACCGAGCATCAGACCGCCGGCCGCGGGCGCCGGGGGCGCACCTGGACCGAGTCGCCGGGCACCGCGCTGATGTTCTCGTACCTCGCGCGCCCCTCCCGCCCCCTCGCGGAGCTCGGCCCGCTCTCCCTCGTCGTCGGCATCAGCCTGGCCGAGACCCTGCCGCTCGGCCCGCGGC